>NZ_JAMYRE010000032.1:0-65690 GCF_040321265.1 Mesorhizobium sp. M0491 | reverse complement strand
AAGGGCTGGCCCCTGTGCAATACAGGAACCAGCCCTTAAACCTACCAACTCAATGAACCGTCCAACTTTATGGGGTCAGTTCATTTCCGGGGCTTTTTTCGACTTTCGTCAAGGTCAGTTCTTTCGGGGCAGTTGCGGCACGAGGCTGCGCTTGCCGCCGTCCTTGCCCTTGGCTTCGGGCTTCTGCGCCACCAGCTTCTTGGCCGCGGGCTTTTTCGTCACGGCCTTTCTGGGCTTCGTTGTTTCTTCCGGCTCTTCCTTCTTCGGCTTCACCGGCGCCTCGTCGGCGAGTGATTCGAGCTTCAGGCCGGTCTCGCCGGTTTCCTTCTTCTCGACGGTGACACGCACCGTGCCGCCCTTCTTGAGCTTGCCGAACAGCACCTCGTCGGCCAACGGCTTTTTGATGTGCTCCTGGATCACACGGCCGAGCGGCCGCGCTCCCATGCGCTCATCATAGCCCTTGTCGGCGAGCCAGGCGATCGCATCCGCCGACAGGTCGAAGGTGACGCCACGCTCGGAAAGCTGGGCCTCGAGCTGCATGACGAACTTCTGCACCACCTGATGAATGACCGGCACCGGCAACGAGCCGAACGGGATGATCGCATCGAGACGGTTGCGGAATTCCGGCGTGAACAGCCGGTTGATCGCCTCGACATCGTCGCCTTCGCGCTTGGTCGAGCCGAAGCCGATCGCCGCGCGCTGCGCATCCGACGCGCCCGCATTGGTGGTCATGATTAGGATCACATTGCGGAAGTCGATCTGCTTGCCATTGTGGTCGGTCAGCTTGCCATGGTCCATAACCTGCAACAGGATGTTGAACAGGTCCGGATGTGCCTTCTCGACCTCATCGAGCAACAGCACGCAATGCGGATGCTGGTCGACGCCGTCCGTCAAAAGACCGCCCTGGTCGAAGCCGACATAGCCGGGAGGCGCGCCGATCAGCCGCGAGACAGTGTGGCGTTCCATATATTCCGACATGTCGAAGCGGATCAGCTCGACGCCGAGCGACGCGGCCAACTGCTTGGCCACTTCGGTCTTGCCGACGCCGGTCGGGCCGGAGAACAGGTAGGAGCCGATCGGCTTCTCCGGTTCGCGCAGGCCGGCACGCGCCAGCTTGATCGCCGAGGTCAACGCGGTGATCGCGGTGTCCTGGCCATAAACGACGCGCTTCAGCTCGATATCGAGACCCTGCAGCACCTTCTCGTCATCGGCCGAAACCGTCTTCGGCGGGATGCGGGCCATGGTGGCGATCGTCGCCTCGATCTCCTTGATGCCGATCGTCTTCTTGCGCTTGGCTTCCGGAACCAGCATCTGCGAGGCGCCGGTCTCGTCGATCACGTCGATCGCCTTGTCCGGCAGCTTGCGGTCGTTGATGTAACGTGCCGACAGCTCCACCGAGGCCTTGATCGCCTCGTTGGTGAACTTCACCTTGTGGAACTCCTCATAATAGGGCTTGAGGCCCTTCATGATCTCGATGGCGTCCGCGATGGTCGGTTCGTTGACGTCGATCTTCTGGAAGCGCCGCACCAAAGCACGGTCCTTCTCGAAGAACTGGCGGAATTCCTTGTAGGTGGTCGAGCCGATGCAGCGGATCGCACCCGATGACAGCGCCGGCTTCAACAGGTTGGACGCGTCCATGGCGCCGCCTGAAGTAGCCCCTGCGCCGATGACCGTATGGATCTCGTCGATGAACAGCACGGCACCGGGATAGTCCTCCAGTTCCTTGACGACCTGCTTCAGCCGTTCCTCGAAATCGCCGCGATAGCGCGTGCCGGCGAGCAGCGTGCCCATGTCGAGCGCGAAGATGGTGGCGTTGTGCAGCACTTCGGGAACGTCGCCCTCGACGATGCGCTTGGCCAGACCCTCGGCGATCGCCGTCTTGCCGACGCCGGGATCACCGACATAGAGCGGGTTGTTCTTCGAGCGGCGGCACAGCACCTGAATGGTGCGGTTGATCTCGGACTCGCGGCCGATCAGCGGGTCGATCTTGCCGGCCTTGGCCTTGTTGTTGAGATTGACGCAATAAGCCGTCAGCGCATCCTGCTGCTGCTTCTTCTTGCCGCCTTCCTCTTGTGGCTCGGCGCCGTTCTGGCCGCCCTGCTCGTCATCGGCACCGCGCGGCGAGCGTGTCTCCGATGCGCCCGGACGCTTGGCAATGCCGTGCGAGATGTAGTTGACCGCGTCGTAGCGGGTCATCTGCTGTTCCTGCAGGAAATAGGCGGCATGGCTCTCGCGCTCGGCGAAGATGGCGACGAGGACGTTAGCGCCCGAAACCTCCTCGCGGCCAGACGACTGCACATGGATCACCGCGCGCTGGATGACGCGCTGGAAACCGGCGGTCGGCTTGGAGTCCTCGTCGTAACCGGTGACGAGGTTGTCGAGCTCGGTGTCGATATAGGTGAGAACCGTGTGCTTGAGCTCATCGAGATCGACATTGCAGGCGCGCATGACGGCGGCCGCCTCGGTGTCGTCGATGAGCGCGAGCAGCAGATGTTCTAGGGTTGCATATTCATGGTGCCGCTCATTGGCGAGCGTCAGCGCCTGGTGAAGCGCCTTTTCCAGGCCTTGGGAGAAAGCCGGCATGTTACCTCACTTCTTCTCCATCACGCATTGCAGCGGATGCTGATTCTGTCGGGCGAAATCCATGACCTGGGACACTTTGGTCTCGGCCACCTCGAATGTATAGACCCCGCACTCGCCCACTCCATGATTGTGAACATGAAGCATGATGCGTGTGGCGGCTTCGCGATCCTTCTGGAAAAAACGCTCCAGCACGTGAACCACGAACTCCATCGGAGTGTAGTCGTCGTTGAGGATGAGGACCCGATAAAGGCTGGGCTTCTTGGTCTTGGTTTTGGTGCGCGTGATGACGGCCGTCCCACGGCCGGCCCCATTGCCGTTACCGTCGCCGTCTTGCATCCGCACCACTCGTCTCGTGGCAGTCAAACCGATCGTCACGTATTCCTGCCTCTTTCGATTCCCCATGCGAGTTCGACATGTAGGTGTTCGATGTACGATTTTAAGCCCTTCTGGTTAGCTGACAATATGGCTAGGTCACCAAACTTGGACGATTTTCGCAATCGTGAAGGGGCGCGAGGCTCTGGAACGGAAATTGACACGAAAAAGCCGGGCCGCGTTTCCGTGGCCGGGCTTTTTCTCGGGTTCGAAGGCTGAATCTGGGGTCACGTCAGGCGAAATCAGTTCGCCCGGGCAAAATTACTTTGCCTTGGCAACGATCGATTCGAATGGCTTGTAAGCTTCCTTGGCGAGTTCGGCATAGAGATCGCCGATCTTGGTGGCCTCGGCGACGAACGCCTCATAGGACTGCTTGGCGTAATCCGACTGGATCTCGATCGCCTTTTCCAGCGACTTGGCTGAAAACAGCTTCTCCACCGTGGCGCTGCCGGTTTCAAAACTCTTCTTGGTGTATTCACCAGCTTCGGTGGCAATCGCCTGCGCGCCCTTGGACAGCGACGCAAAGCTCTTCAATCCGGTGTCGGCGAACTCTTTGCCGTATTTGCTGAAGTCCTCATAGGTCTGGGTCATTTCACGATTCCCTTGACGGTTGAAGCGTCCTTCTTCGGGGCGCCCTTGTGCAATGCAAGATAATATATTGTGCGCCGCACAAAAGTCAAGATTTCGCGGGCTTGCGGACCCGCCTGCGCAGCCAATGGCTAAAAATCGAATAAAGAGAGCCACAAGCCCGAAGAAAATGGTGAACGCGGCGGTTACCATAAACGGATTGGTAACGCTGCGCCGGTAGCTTGGCCGGAAGCGAGGCAGGACCCTTTGCCGCCTCCAACGCAACGAAGAAATCCAAGGGAAGTACCAGTGCGTAAGGCGTTGTTGGGCATCGTTTCCAAATCTACCTCCCCTCTCAAAACGATGATGATCATCGCCCTGGCGATGACATTCGTTTTTGGCGACGTTGCCTCGTCGCTGGCGGCCAGGCAGGCGGCCATCGTCGTGGATGCCAAGACCGGCAAAGTGCTCTACTCCGCCGACGCCAACGGCAGGCGCTATCCGGCTTCGCTGACCAAGATGATGACGCTGTATCTGACCTTCGAAGCGATGGCGAAGGGCAAGATCAGCAGGAACACGCCAGTGGTGTTTTCCGCCAAGGCCTCCGCCGAGGCGCCGACGAAACTTGGCGTGAAGCCGGGCGGTTCCGTCACGGTCGAGACCGCGATCCTGTCGATCGTCACCAAGTCGGCGAATGACTCGGCCACCGCGCTCGGCGAAATGCTCGGCGGCAATGAAACCACTTTTGCCCGCATGATGACCGCCAAGGCGCGTGCGCTGGGGATGAACGGCACCGTGTTCCGCAACGCCAATGGCCTGCCCGACCCCGGCCAGTTCACCACCGCCCGCGACATGGCGACGCTCGGCATCGCGCTGCGCGAGCATTTTCCCCAGTATTACGGCTATTTCTCGCAGCGCTCCTTTCTCTATGGGCGCCAGCGCATCAACGGCCACAACCGTCTGCTTGGACGCATCAAGGGCGTCGACGGCATCAAGACTGGCTACACCCGCGCCTCCGGCTTCAACCTCGTCTCATCGGTTTCCGATGGCAATCGCCGCATCGTCGGCGTGGTCATGGGCGGCACCTCGGGCGGCAGCCGCGACAATCAGATGGCCAGCTTGATCAACACCTATCTGCCGAGGGCGTCGACTCGCGGTGGTGGCGATCTGGTCGCCAAGGCCGGTGGCAACAACCCGATCACCGCCCTTGCCAAGGTTCTCCTGCCCAAGCATGACGCTCCGACACCGGACGACAAGCCTGTCATAGCGCAGGACGATGTCACCGTTGCCGAGGACGCCACGGTCGCGGAAGACGATACCGCGCAGGCCGGAGAAGCAGCCCCCGTCGTCAAGACCAGAAAGGTCAAGACCGTCATCGTTTCAGCCCCCCAAGTCGCGACGGCCCAGGTTGTAGCGGCCTATGCCGAGCCGACGCCGGCGGCTGTCGACCCGGTCAACACCGCGTCGGTGCCTTCGGGTTGGGCCATTCAGGTCGCCTCGTCGCCCAAGCAGTCCGAGGCCCAGGCCTTTCTCGACAAGACCACCAAGCAGGCGCCCAAGGTGCTGGCGGACGCTTCCGGTTTCACTGTCGCCTTCGACAAGGATGGCGTCACCTACTACCGCGCCCGCTTCGGTGGCTTCGGTTCGAAGACCGCCGCCTGGAAGGCCTGTACCGCTTTGAAGAAGAAGAACATCGAGTGCTACGCCGTCCAGCAGTAGGACGGCGTGCAAGCCATCTCCCGGAAAAATTCTGCGTCGAAGGAGACTAGTTGTGATTGGAGAGCAAGACGTCCTTGGCTTCGTTAATCCGCGCCGCCAGGAAAGACGTGCCGCCGACATCGGGGTGCAGGCGCTGCATCAGGCGGCGGTGCGCCTTGCGGACATCCGCCGCGGCGGCCCCCGCTTCAAGACCAAGGACCTTGTAGGCCTCCTCCTTAGTCATGGCGCCCGGACCTGGCGCAACACCCAGCCCTTCGCCACCGTTCGTCTCAGCGTTTTTGCGCCAGACGGGAAATCTGCCGTCAAGATACGTCTCTAGCAGCTGTCGGCTCTCCGGATCGCCGGAGAGTTCGCGGTAGAGGTGTTGCAATTCCGCCAGCCCCATCGCGCCAAGCATCTTGCCTTCGTGGCGGCCAGCCAGGACCAGTCCTTCGAGGCCGCCGGTATCGTGATCGAGTTCCATTTCCAATGCCGCTGTGCGCACCGTCGAGCGTTTGCCCGGTGCAAGCCCGGCCGGCTGGCGTTTCATGCGCATGGAACCATACCAGGCAATTGCGCCGGTGAGAATCATGCCGCCGATGCCTTCCCGGCCGACCACAAGCACGGCGACGCCGACAAGTGCCAGAAGAGCCGGCCCGAGCGTTCGCAGCGTGCTCGCCAGTTTCGCCGGCTCGGCACGCAGAAAGATCGTCACCGCGCCGAGGAGCAGCAGAAGCAACGCTCCAAAAGCGATGATCGCGCCCATTATTTTCCGCCGCCCCGCAGATACTCGATCATCAGCCGGTCTTCCGGCCTGCCCCTGGCTTCGAGCGCCTTCAACCCGCCGGTCGCAAACACGGCGACGGCCGAAAGCAGTCCTGCCAGGGTCGCGGCAGCCCGCCGATCAAATCTAAACCAAGCCCCCTTGGACAGCCGCGCAATCTCTTTGAACGCCTTTTCTGCGCCGGAATCATGGCCTTCCTGAAACACGAAGACGGGAACGCCATGAAGGCCGAGGCTGCCGGCCTTTTCGGCCAGATCGTCGATATTCTCTTCCATCGCGTCGCCGATGTAGACCAGCGCATTGACCTTGGCGGCCGCCGTCTGTTTCAACGCATGCGTCAGGACCTTGCCGATCTGGGTGTGGCCGCTGCGGCATTCGATCCGCGTCATCAGCTGCTTCAAGGCATTGGTGTCGCTCACAAAAGCGGACGAACGGCACTCGCCGAGACCACGAAAATAAACCAGTTGCACGCTGAGGGTTCCGGCCTTGCCGACAGCGTCGAACATCTGGCCCTGCAGCTCACAAGCCAGATCCCAGGTCGGCTGGCGGCTCATTGTTGCGTCGAGAGCAAGGATCAGCCTGCCCGAACCGGTCGCCGACGCGGCAAGTGTCCTCGCCTGACGAATGAAGGCGTCGATCTCGCCGGCGTTGGATTGAGGCTTGATCGGCGCAGGATTGGTCCCCGCTGGCACAGGCTGCTTCTTATCGCTCATGAAAAACAAGATGTGGCGTTGCCACATCGCTTGCAAGCCCCACATCGGGCAGTGCAAAGGGCCAGGCGGTGATGCCACCTGGGGTCAGAGCAGACCGAGATCGGCCAGCTCGCGCCTGAGTTTCGGCGGCATCTCGATCAATCCGGCCTTGCCCTTACCCAGATCGAGCGGCGCGTCCGCCGGCTTCAGGTAGCGCCAGCCCTGAAAAGCCCGGCGTGGCTGCCAGTCGGTGCGTACAACCTCGGGGTCGAGTATCAGATGGCAACGGCCTATGCCTTCACTGTCGGTGAACGGCCGGATTTCGGTGATCAACTGGCGGCACTGCACATTGCCTTTGATCACCCAATAGAGCGAACCGCCATCGGTAACCTCGGCGCCGCGCGTCGGCATCATACGGGTGGTGTGATACTGCTCGACCGGCTCACCGGCGCGCCGCCGCTCGTCGAGGCGGAAGGCGATCCACTCTTCGAGATCCTCGACGCTGTCGCAGCCGACACAGAGTTTTATGAGATTGAGAGACATCGCTTAAGGTTAGTCCTGCACGCGAACGCGTCAACGACCGGATCGACTTCTCCACAGTGGCGGTTTAGGCCAGCCTTCAGCACTCCACGACGTTGACTGCAAGCCCGCCAAGGCTGGTTTCCTTGTACTTCTCGTTCATGTCGAGGCCGGTCTGGCGCATGGTCTCGATCGCCGCATCGAGCGGTACGAAATGGATGCCGTCGCCCTTGATGGCCAGTGACGCTGCCGTCACCGCCTTGACCGCGCCCAGCGCATTGCGTTCGATGCACGGCACCTGCACCAGCCCGCCGACCGGATCGCAGGTCATGCCGAGATGATGTTCGAGCGCGATCTCGGCGGCATTCTCGACCTGCTCGGGCGTGCCGCCCATGACGGCGCACAGGCCGGCCGCCGCCATCGCCGATGCCGACCCGACCTCGCCCTGACAGCCGACCTCGGCGCCCGAGATCGACGCGTTGGTCTTGATGATGCCGCCAACGGCGGCAGCCGTCAGCAGGAAATCACGAATGCTCGGCTGGTCCGCCTCGGGATGGAAATGCAGCCAGTAGCGCAGCACCGCCGGCAGCGTGCCGGCAGCGCCATTGGTCGGCGCGGTGACGACGCGGCCGCCGGCGGCATTTTCCTCGTTCACGGCCATGGCGTAGATCGACAGCCAGTCATTGGCGAGCAAAGGATTGGGCTTGTTCTGCTGCCACTGCTCCTGCAGCTTATCGTGCAGCATGCGGGCACGGCGGCGCACCTTCAGCCCACCCGGCATGATGCCATCCTGCGACAGGCCACGGTCGATGCAGGCCTTCATGGCGCTCCAGATTCCGTCGAGGCCGGCGTCGAGCGCCTCGCGCGTCATCTGCGTCTCCTCGTTGACGCGTTTCATGTCGGCGATGGAAAGGCCGCTTTTGCCGGCCATGGCCAGCATCTCGACCGCATTCTTGAACGGATAAGGCACTTTCTTGCCTTCGGTTGTCACCGAACCCTTGGCTTTCATCCGCTGCAGTTCTTCTTCGGAAACCACGAAGCCGCCGCCGATCGAATAGTAGATTCGCTTGAGCAGCAGGCGGCCGCCGGAATCATAGGCGTAGAACGCCATGCCGTTGGCGTGACCGGTGAGCGGCGTTTTGCGGTCCAGCACCAGATCGGTGGCCGGATCGAAGCGATAGGCGGGATGGCCGGGCGGCGAAATGCGCTTTTCGGCGGCGATGCGGCTGGCAATGCCATCGGCCTGGTCGGGATCGACCGTCTGCGGCGTCAGGCCGGCAAGGCCGAGCATGACGGCGCGATCACTGCCGTGGCCAATACCGGTGTAGGCGAGTGACCCGTGCAGACTTGCGCCAAGCCGGTCGACCTTGACGCCCGCCGGACGCGGCCAGTCATTTCCCGCGACCTCGTCGAGAAACCGCGCAGCGGCGGTCATCGGCCCCATCGTGTGCGAACTCGAGGGTCCTATGCCGATCTTGAACAGGTCGAAAACCGAAAGGAACACGCGGCGTTGTCTCCTGGCGTCAGGTCGATGACTACATATAGGAATTCCCACGATGTTTCCGCTCTTTTGGAAATCGCGGCGCTGCATCCGCCGACCTTGTTTGCTCCGGCAGCGACATTGGTGCCTATCGCTGTAGGCGGACATCGAAGCGATCGCGCTGAATGTGCTAAATTCAGGCCATGGGCGATTCCCTCGATCTTTCGACAGCCGATCTCGCGGCGCTGGCCTTCTTCCTCGTCGCGTGGCTGCTGCACACGTTCGCCTCCGACGGCAAGCTGGTCAGCCGCATGTCGCTGACGACGGCGATGAATGCACAGCGGCAAGCCTGGATGCGGACCATGGCCGAGCGCGAGATCCGCATCGTCGACACCGCCATCATGAGCGGGCTGCAGCAAGGCACCGCCTTCTTCGCCTCCAGCTCGCTGATCGCCATCGGCGGCTGTTTTGCCCTGCTCGGCGCATCCGACCGGGTTCTTGAAGTGCTCAGCGATCTGCCCCTGGGTGGCGCGCCGTCGCGCGCGGCCTTCCAGATAAAGGTGTTCGGGCTGGTGCTGATCCTGGCGTTTTCGTTCTTCAAGTTCGGCTGGGCGTACCGGCTGTTCAACTATTGCACGATCCTGATCGGCGCCGTGCCGATCCCGCATGGCGAAGCCTCACGCAATCCGGTCACCGAAGCGGCGGTGTGGCGTGCGGCGCAAATGAACATGCTGGCCGGAAAGCACTTCAACTCCGGCCTGCGCGGCGTGTTCTTCTCGATCGGTTATCTCGGCTGGTTCGTCGACCCAATGGTGTTCGTGTTGTCGACGCTGTTGCTGCTGGCCGTGCTGGTGCGGCGCCAGTTCTTCTCGGCCGCCAGGCAGGCGGTGATCGGTCAGCCGCCTGGAAAAGGCTGATCGATCCGGCCTGACAGCCAGTAGGCAAAAAGCCCGATCCATTCGCGGATGGCCATGGTGGTGGCCTGCAGCGAATCGGCTGGATTGTCGCGGAACAGGCCGATGCCTTCTTTGCCCGAGGTGCGATAGTCGACCGGCCAGGGAACGGTGGCGAAGCCGGCCTTGTCGAACAGCGCCTTGGCGCGCGGCATATGGAAGGCCGAGGTCACCAGCAGCCAGGTCTCGCCGGGCTTCGGCGTTAGCAACTCCTTGGTGAAGACCGCGTTCTCATAGGTGTTGCGGGACTTGTTCTCCAGGATCAGACGATCGGCGGCCACGCCAAGCGCGGTGAGCAGGCGCGGCGCGGTTGCGGCATCGCCCTCGCCATCGAGAAACAACGCGCCGGTGCCGCCGGAGACGATCACCTTGGCGGTGGGAAAGCGCCGGGCCAGAACTGCGGTCTCGACCATCCGATCTCCGCTGCTGTTCAACTCATAGCCGCCGCGCGCCAGATTGATGGCGCCCTCAAAGCCGCCGCCGAGCACGACGATGCCGTCGACCTTTGCCGGCAGCGGCGGGCGCGCGAAGCGCTCTTCCAGCGGATTGAGCATCATGGCGCCGAGCGACGTCCACGCTGACAGCGCAAGGACCAGAAATGCCAGCACGCTGCCGGTAGCCGCCAGCCGCCGGCGCCCGATCATGGCCGCGAGCAATCCCGCCAGCAGCAGAAAGATCGCCAGGTTCAGCGGCTGGATGAAGAACCAAAAGATCTTGGACAGGTAGAAGAACATCGCTCACCCCATTGCAGCGCCGCGCGGGCGTGCGCGCTCAAAGGACGCTAACACTTTGATTTTGCGCAGGATCCTTCCGAAAATCGATTCGACTTTCAGGGCATGCGCTAGACGAGCGACGTCCCTACCACCACTTCTCCGGCTGGAACGTGCCTGCGGCCTGCTCGATGACGGCAGCGGTCTGGAACAGGGTTTCCTCATCGAACGGCCGGCCGATCAGCTGCAGGCCGAGCGGCAGGCCCTTGGCGTCGAGCCCGGCGGGCACAGCGATGCCCGGCAGGCCCGCCATGTTCACAGTGACGGTGAAGATGTCGTTCAGGTACATCTTGACCGGATCGGCAGCCATGTCCTCGTCGGCGATGCCGAAGGCGGCGGACGGCGTTGCCGGGGTCAGGATGACATCGACGCCGGCGGCGAAGACAGTCTCGAAATCCCGCTTGATCAGATTGCGCACCTTCTGCGCCTGCAGATAGTAGGCGTCGTAATAGCCGGCCGACAGCACATAGGTGCCGATCATGATGCGGCGCTTGACCTCGCGGCCGAAACCCGCGGCGCGGGTCTTCTCATACATGTCGACGATATCCTTGCCCGGCACGCGCAAGCCGTAGCGGACGCCATCATAGCGGGCGAGGTTGGACGAAGCCTCGGCCGGCGCCACGATGTAATAGGCGGGCAGCGCGTATTTCGTATGCGGCAGGGAAATGTCGACGATCTCGGCGCCGGCGTCCTTCAGCCAGGCAATGCCCTTCTGCCACAGCGCTTCGATCTCTTCGGGCATGCCGTCGACGCGGTATTCCCTGGGAATGCCGACCTTCATGCCCTTGATCGGCTTGCCGATCACCGCCTCATAATCCGGCACCGGCCGGTCGACCGACGTCGTGTCCTTCGGATCGACAGAGGCCATCGATTTCAACAGGATCGCGGCATCGCGTACGTCGCGCGCGATCGGGCCGGCCTGGTCGAGCGACGAGGCGAACGCGACGATACCCCAGCGTGAGCAGCGGCCATAGGTCGGCTTGATGCCGACCGTCCCGGTGAAGGCGGCCGGCTGGCGGATCGAGCCGCCGGTGTCCGTCGCGGTCGCGCCGGCGCACAGGAAGGCGGAGACTGCCGTGGCCGACCCGCCAGAAGAGCCACCCGGCACCAACTGCGCATTGTCCAGGCTGCGCACGGTCCTCGTGCCGCCGGCCGAAACGAAGCCGCCGTCGCCCTGATGCGTCGTGGGCATCACCGCAGTATCGAGGCGCGAGCGCCGCCACGGATTGATGACCGGGCCATAGTAGGACGTCTCGTTGGACGAGCCCATGGCGAACTCGTCCATGTTGAGTTTGCCGAGCATAACGGCGCCGTCGGCCCACAGATTTGACGTAACGGTCGATTCGTAGCGCGGCTTGAACCCGTCGAGCACATGGCTGCAAGCCTGCGTGTGGACGCCTTCGGTGCCGAACAGGTCCTTGATCCCCAACGGAATGCCTTCCAGCGCACCGCCCTCGCCCTTGACCAGCCTGGCGTCGGACGCCTTGGCCATGTCGCGCGCCTTGTCGCCGGTCACGGCGACATAGGCATTGAGCGCCGGATTGGCGCGCTCGATAGCGCCGAGATAGGCCTCGGTGATCTCGGTCGCGGTGATTTCCTTGTCGCGCAGCTTGGCGCGGGCCTGTGAAATCGTCAGCTGGGTCAGGTCGCTCATCCAAGGCTCTTTTCGTAAAACACCGACCACTCAGAATCGGGATAATCCAGCACCGGGCCGCAGCGCGAAAACCCGGCGCGTTCGTAGACTGTCCACGCCGCGGGATGACGATCGCCCGTCTCCAGCACCAGGCGCTTCAGCCCCTCGTTGCGCGCGAGCGATTCGACCCGCTCAACGATTTTCGCGCCGATCTTCTGCCCGCGATGCGACGGCCTGATATACATGCGCTTGACCTCGCCAATGGCGCCGTCATGACGCTTCAGCGCGCCGCAGCCAATGGCCAGGCCATTATCGCGGGCGATGAAAACCGTCGTGTCCTCACCGGCCATCTGCTCGACCGTCAAATGGTAGCAATGCTCCGGCGGCGTCAGTTCGAGCAAGGTCTCGTTGAGTTCCGTGACCAGCCTGCGCACGTCGTCCTGGAGCGGCTTCTCAATGGCGATCTCGATTGCCATCGGCCGGTTTACTCCACGACCTTCGGCACGAGGAAGAAATTCTCTTCGGTCGCCGGCGCGTTAGCGACGATGTCGGCGGCCTTGCCGCCGTCGGTGACGACATCGCTGCGCTTCTTCATGTCCATCGGCGTTACCGAGGTCATTGGTTCGACACCGGAAACATCGACCTCGTTCAGCTGCTCGACGAAGCCCAGAATGGCGTTCAGCTCCCCGGTCATCCGTTCGGCATCTTCTTCGCTCACCGCGATGCGGGCGAGATGCGCGACGCGCTTCACTGTCTGAAGATCTACGGACATGTTTTTGCCTCGGGGAAAACCAGTTCGGGCTATAGCGGCGCCGCGCGCGCTGCGCAACATGCATCGTGCGAGAGACCAGGCTGTGCCGGCGGCCCGCTCGTGGGCCCTCAGAATACGTCTATGGCAGAGCAACGCCTTCGCACAGATAGTAGCTGCCGCTGTTGCCGCTTGCTTCGCTTTCGTCGTCGACGGGCCGAACCGACACGAGATCGATCTGCTTGGCGTTCATTTGCGTCACGGAGAGAACGTCGGGAAAGACATAACCCGGTTCCTGGCAGATGGCCGTCACCGCCCAGCTCGGCGAAGCCGTGGCCTTGCTGATCTGCAGAAACTCGCAATTGTATTCGACGCTCTGCAGGCCGTGCGCCGAAAGCACGATGTTGCCTGCGTCGATCAGCGTTTGCAGCGTGTCCTTTTTGGCCTGTTTGCAAAGCTCCTCGGATTGCAGGTAGACGCCCTCGATGAAATCATCCGCGGCGAGCGCGGGCGACGCCGCGACCAACATCGATACACAAAGAGATTTCCTCAAAGCCATGGTCTTATTCCGCTTTCGCCACGCCTAGATCGTAATCGTCTCACCGATATCAGGCAATGCCACCGTCACGCCGGACCCTTCCATGCCGGCCTCGAACTTGTCGGCGGTCGGATCGATCATCGGAAACGTGCCGAAGTGACAGGGAACCACGGTATCGAATTTGAAGAAGCGCCGGCAGGCAAGTGCAGCCACCGCGCCGCCCATGGTGAAACGGTCGCCGATCGGCACGATGCCGATCTTCGGTTCATGCAACTCGTTGATCAGCGCCATGTCGGAGAAGATGTCGGTGTCGCCCATGTGATAGAGCGTCTTGTCTTCCGGGAAATGCAGGACGAGGCCGCCCGGATTGCCGAGATAGGTGTTCTGGCCGCCCTCGCCGGGGAACGAGGATGAGTGCAGCGCCTGGACAAAAGTGGTGGTGAAGCTGCCGCAATCGACGGTGCCGCCGATGTTGCCCGGGTTGATCTTCTTGTCGCTGACACCCTTGCCGACCAGATACATGCAGATCTCGAAATTGGCGACCAATTGGGCGCCGCTTTTGCCGAGCACTTCCACGGCGCCGCTGATGTGGTCGCTATGGCCATGCGTCAGCAGCACATGCGTGATCCCCTCGGCCGGTCCCTCCCAGCCGCCCGTCCAGGACGGATTGCCGATCAGATAGGGATCGATGAGGATCTTGGCATCAGCGGTCTCGATGCGAAAGGCCGAGTGGCCGTACCAGGTCAGTTTCATGAATGCATTCCTCGATTTTTATCTTGCCAAAGGATAGAACGCCGACGGCCCGGAGATCAAAGGGTTACTGTGTCCGCCACGCGTTTGACAAAACACGTGGCGGTGAAAGGCGAAGGACGGCCGGTGGGCATTATCACGATCGAGGAATTGCCGGCGCGGCTGACCGGCGGCAAGACGCTGGCGGGGCTTGACCTCGGCGACAAGACGATCGGCGTCGCGGTCTCGGACCAGAGGTTTTCCTTCGCCCATCCGCGCCCGGTCATCATGCGAAGGAAATTCTCGCTCGATGCGGCGGTGCTGCTCGCCTTGCTGCGGAAGGAGAATGCCGGCGCGGTGGTGATCGGGCTGCCGATCAACATGGACGGTTCGGAAGGGCCGCGTGCGCAGAAATCGCGCGCCTTCGTCCGCAACATGGCCCAGATGAGCGACCTGCCCTTCGTGCTCTGGGATGAAAGACTATCGACGGTCGCGGCCGAAAGGACGCTGATCGAGATGGATTTCTCGCGCCGCAAGCGCGCCGGCAAGATCGATTCGGCGGCAGCCGCGTTTATTCTGCAGGGAGTTTTGGACCGGCTTCAGTCGCTCCACGCATCCGCTCGAACGGAACCGGACCCGCCCAGCGCTGTCTGACCCAGCCGGCGATTTCGCGGCGACGGCGGAAGGCCCAAAGCGCCATCAGCAGCAACCCGTCGAAGACGCACGTCTTCGCCACCATGCCGGGAATGATCGCCGGATCGATGCCGAGCATCTGGCCATAGAGCTGGAAGAAGAAGTCGTGCATCTGTCGGCTGAGCATCGTGTAGCCGAAATTGATGTCATTGGCCGACAGATAGAACCAGCCCCAGAAAATCGCCATCGGCGCCGCCCAAAATCCGAAGATGTAGCGCATCAGCGGCCTCCCCTGGGATTGGAGCCGGTCTTGGAGACCGTTCGGCCTGATATGAGTGAAAGCAGCGAATTGTGGGCCGCGGCTTTTGCCATGCCATGCGCGACGGCATGGATCTCGCTTTCGCCGGAAGCCGCTGCCGCAACCACGGACCGCCGCTCGGCAAGCATGGCGACATAGGACGCCAGAAGTGCCGCCAGTTGCACGGCGACAGCCATGAAGAGCCCGTTGATGCCTTGCGCGGCGCCACCGACGACGATCAGCGACAACACGCCGGACGCGCATATGAAGGCGATGCGGGCGACGCTGTCGGCGCCCGCGCTGGTCGCGTCGTTGACCAGGGCTTCGACAAAGGCCCAGAAAAACAGAACCGCGACGACAAGCAATGCGGTGGCGAGCGGCGCCACGACGACGAAATTGTCGAGGTCGACGAAGCGGGTACCCTCGATTGTAGTGCCCAGCACGCCGAGCGCCGCCGCCACACCCCGGTTTCCGTCGATGCAGATTAGCGCAAGCAGGGCGAAAACAATCGCCCAGTGCAAGGCCAGAAAAGAGGTCAGTACCTGTCGCATCGGTGTTCCTGCTTCGCAAAGCAAGAGACGGCCAATCTGAACCATTCCCTGCTTGCACTAGGACAGTGGGCCTTGCCGTCCGCCATCGCAACGGAAACCATTTGTTAAGGTTAACGACGATTAGCCATACGCGTGAGGATGCCCGCCAACACGTCAAAACTGTGGATGGCGCCGGTTTTTGCGATGCTCGTGCTCAGTTCACCGGCGGATAGAGCGTGTCGATGATCATGCGTGCATCGTGGCGCGAATCGATCATGCCATAGGTGTTGCGCCATTGGCCGGCCAAACGCGTCTCGACGAAAGCGTCGGCGATCCGCCCTGCCCCCAGACGGCGCAATTCCGCCGCCGCAGCCGACAGTGCCAGCTGCTCGGTCAGCAGCCGGGCAGAACCTTCGTCGGTTGAAGCAACCTGCATCGCCGCCTTCAGCACGCCGATCGTGCCGCGTCCGCCGGCGCCGAGATCACGGTCGATGCCGGCCAGCACATCCTCGAACAGGCCGGGCGCACGGCCGAGCACGCGCAGCACATCAAGCGCCATGACATTGCCCGAGCCTTCCCAGATCGCATTGACCGGGGCCTCGCGATAGTAGCGGGCGAGTGGCGCCTCCTCGACATAGCCATTGCCGCCGAGGCACTCCATAGCCTCATAGAGCAAAGGCGGCGCGATCTTGCAGACCCAGTATTTGACGACCGGCGTCATGGCCCGAGCAAACGCCGCCTCGCCGCGATCGCCGGCCGCCTCGTCGAAGGAGCGCGCCAACCGGAACGACAGCGCGGTGGCGGCGGCGACATCGAGCGCCATGTCGGCCAGAACGCGCTGCATCAACGGCTGCTCGATCAGGGTCGAACCGAACACCTGGCGATGGCGGGCGTGGTGAACGGCCTCGGCCAGGCCCGCGCGCATGATCGCCGACGATGCGATGGCACAATCGAGCCGGGTCAGGGTGACCATGTCCATGATCGTCTTCACACCGGCACCGGCTTCGCCGACCATCTCGCCGATGGCATTGACAAATTCGACTTCGGAGGAGGCGTTCGAACGATTGCCGAGCTTGTCCTTCAGCCGCTGAAAGCGGAAGCCGTTGCCCGAGCCGTCACCGAGAACGCGCGGCACGAGGAAGCACGATAGTCCCTCAGGCGCCTGCGCCAGCACCAGGAAGGCATCCGACATCGGCGCCGACATGAACCATTTGTGCCCGTTCAGACGATAAAAACCGCTGCCGGCGCGTTCCGCCCTCGTCACATTGGCGCGCACATCGGTGCCGCCCTGTTTCTCGGTCATGCCCATGCCGAGCGTCAGCCCGGTCTTCTCGACCGGCGGCTTTTGGCTCTGGTCGTATTTGCGCGTCGTCACGCGCGGCGCCCATTCGCGAAACAGTTTCGGGCTGGCCATCAAGGCCGCCAGCGAAGCGTTGGTCATGGTGATGGGGCACAGATGCCCGGTCTCGAGCTCAGCCGTCAGATAAAACCGGGCGGCGCGGACCTGATGGCGGCGGCCGATCTCGGTGTCGCCGTTTTCCCACACCGAGGAATGCAGCCCGTTGGCCACAGAGCGGCGCATCAAGGCATGATAGGCGGGATGGAACTCGACCACGTCGATGCGCCGTCCCTGGCGATCATGCGTCCTGAGCTTCGGCGTCTCGACATTGGCGAGGCGCGCCAATTCCTGCGCCTCCTGCGTCAGCACAAAGCGGCCGAGACCGTCGAGATCCTTGCGCACCGGATCGGAAAAACGCTCCGCGAGCTGGATCAGCAACGGATCGCCCCGCCAGGCGTTGCCGCCCGTCAGCGGCGGCGGCTGGTTCGTCACGTCGTCGGTCACGCCCAATCCTTCTATCGTCAGAAAGCCACGAATCCGAGGCTGTCGGCTAGATATAGCCAAGCCATGCAGCGCGCGCGATGAAAATACCGGCCGATACAATCGGCTATCTACACGAAAAAATTGAGGAGAACGGCTGCAATGCAAAGCTGGCGCTTGCAGCCGCAATATCTCCACCCTATAGCAGCGCCTTGAGATGACCGACGCTTCGTCCCCCTATCCTCATCGCCATCTTCTGGGCATCCGCGACCTTTCCCCCGCCGATATCGAGCTGTTGCTCGACAGGGCGGACCGGGCGGTCGCGATCTCGCGGCAGTCCGAGAAGAAAACCTCGACGCTGCGCGGCCGCACCCAGATCAACCTCTTCTATGAAGCCTCGACGCGCACACAGTCGTCGTTCGAGCTTGCCGGAAAGCGGCTCGGCGCCGATGTCATGAACATGTCGGTGGCAAGCTCTTCGGTGAAGAAGGGCGAAACGCTCATCGACACGGCGATGACGCTGAACGCCATGCGGCCCGACATCCTGATCATCCGCCACCAATCGGCCGGTGCTGCCGCCCTTCTGGCGCAGAAGGTCGGCTGCTCCGTCGTCAACGCCGGCGACGGCGCGCATGAACACCCGACACAGGCGCTGCTCGATGCGCTGACCATTCGTCGCGCCAAGGGTCCGCTGTCGAAGCTCATCGTGGCAATCTGCGGCGACATCCTGCATTCGCGCGTGGCGCGTTCCAACATCATGCTGCTCAACGCGCTCGGCGCGCAGGTGCGCGTCGTCGCACCGTCGACGCTGCTGCCCACCGGCATCGAGAAGATGGGCGTCATCGTCACCCGCTCGATGGCCGAGGGCCTCAAGGACGCCGACGTGGTGATGATGCTGCGCCTGCAGCGCGAGCGCATGGAGGGCGCCTTCGTGCCTTCGGTCCGCGA
Source organism: Mesorhizobium sp. M0491 (assembly GCF_040321265.1). Classification (NCBI taxonomy): domain Bacteria; kingdom Pseudomonadati; phylum Pseudomonadota; class Alphaproteobacteria; order Hyphomicrobiales; family Phyllobacteriaceae; genus Mesorhizobium; species Mesorhizobium sp. M0491. Next base: position 47,396 of record NZ_JAMYRE010000032.1, on the reverse strand, counting down.
ATATTTCCGCTATTTCGGCCTCGATGCCGAGAAACTGAAGGCCGCCAAGGATGACGCGCTGGTGATGCATCCCGGGCCGATGAACCGCGGCGTCGAGATCGCCTCGGAAATCGCCGACGGTCCGCAAAGCGTCATCCAGGAACAAGTTGAAATGGGCGTCGCCGTGCGCATGGCGGTGATGGAAGCGCTTCTTGACCCGCGCCGTAATCAAGAGGGCCGCGGCGCATGAGCATAACGGTCTTTGAGCGCGCCCGCGTTGTCGACCCCTCGCGCGGCATCGATGAAGTCGGCGCCGTCTTCGTCGATGGCCGCAAGATCGTAGCCGCCGGCAAAGCAGCGCTGAACCAGGGCGCGCCCGAGGGCGCCACCGTTATCGACTGCGCCGGCAAGGCGATCATTCCAGGCCTGATCGACGGCCGTGTCTTCATCGGCGAACCGGGCGGCGAGCATCGCGAGACCATTGCGTCGGCAAGTGTCGCGGCGGCGGCCGGCGGCGTCACATCCATCGTCATGATGCCCGATACCGATCCGGTGATCGACAATGTGGCGCTGGTCGAATTCGTGCTGCGCACCGCCAAGGACACGGCCATCGTCAACGTCTTTCCGGCTGCGGCGATCACCAAGGGCCTCGACGGGCGCGAAATGACCGAGTTCGGCCTGCTGCGCGAAGCCGGCGCCGTCGCCTTCACCGATGGCCGCCACACCATATCGAGCGCGCTGGTGATGCGCCGCGCGCTGACCTATGCGCGCGACTTCGGCGCCACCATCGTGCATGAGACGCAGGATGCGGACCTCGGTTCATCCGGCGTGATGAATGAAGGCCTCTACGCCAGCTGGCTCGGCCTCTCCGGCGTTCCGCGCGAAGCCGAATCCATCCCGCTGGAGCGCGATCTGGCCTTGGCCCGGCTGACGCGTGGTTCGTACCATGCAGCAAAGATCTCGACGGCGATGGCGGCAAACGCCATAACGCGTGCGAAAGCCGACGGCGCGACGGTGACGTCAGGCGTGGCGATCCACAATCTGTCGCTGAATGAAAACGATGTCGGCGAATACCGCACCTTCTTCCGCCTGACGCCACCTTTGCGCGCCGAGGAAGACCGGTTGGCGATGATCGAGGCGGTCAGGGACGGCACGATCGACATCATCGTCTCCTCGCATGATCCGCAGGATGTCGACACCAAGCGCCTGCCCTTCGCCGATGCGGCGGCCGGCGCCATAGGGTTGGAGACGCTTCTGGGCGCCGCACTGCGGCTCTACCACAATGGCGATGTGCCGTTGCTGCGGCTGATCGAAACCCTGTCCACCGCTCCCGCAAAACTGTTCGGCCTGCCCGGCGGCACGCTGAAGCCGGGCGCTGTCGCCGATCTTGCGCTTGTCGACCTCGACGAACCCTGGATCGTCAGCGAAAGCGGCATTCGTTCGCGGTCGAAAAACACCTGTTTCGAAGGCGCGCGACTGCAAGGCAAGGTCTTGCAAACGCTGGTTGCGGGCCGCACAGTGTTTTCCGCCTGAACCGGCCACGGCGCATCGCGCCTGATCCGGCCGAACTGGGGAAATGCGGGGGAAACAATGATTTACAGCCTCATCCCAGCGCTCGTGTTCGGCTATTTGCTTGGCTCGATTCCGTTCGGGCTCCTGCTCACCCGCGCGGCTGGCCTTGGCGATGTGCGCAAGATCGGCTCCGGCAATATCGGCGCCACCAACGTTCTGCGCACCGGCAACAAGGGCCTTGCCGCCGCGACACTGCTGCTCGACGCGCTGAAGGGCACGGCCGCCGTGCTGATAGCAGGCCATTTCGCGCCTGACCTGGCGATCTGGGCCGGTCTCGGCGCCTTTCTCGGTCATCTCTTCCCGGTCTGGCTCGGTTTCAAGGGCGGCAAGGGCGTCGCCACCTATCTCGGTGTGCTGATCGGCCTTGCCTGGCAGGTGGCGCTGATCTTCGCCGTCGCCTGGCTGGTGATGGCATTCCTCTTCCGGTATTCCTCGCTTGCGGCGCTGACAGCGGCGGTCATCGCGCCGATCGCCCTCTATGTCCTGAGCACACCACAGAATGCGGTCTTGTTCGTGGTGATGAGCATCATCGTTTTCATCAAGCACCGGGAAAACATTTCGCGCCTGCTTGCCGGCACCGAAGGAAAGATCGGAGCCAAGGGTTGAGCGATCACGCCACCATGGCGGGCCAGCCGACCGCCGGGCCGCGGCTCAGCGACCGGCAGCGGCTGAGCTGGCTGCGGCTGATCCGCACCCAGAATGTCGGCCCCGCATCCTTTCGCGACCTCATCAACCGTTTCGGTTCGGCCGAGGTGGCGCTAGAGATATTGCCGGAACTGATGATTTCGGGCGGCGCCATCCGGATCGCCCGCATCCCTTCCGTAGCCGAAGCCGAGGCGGAACTGGAACTAGCCGGAAAGGCCGGCGCCCGCTTTGTCGGGATCGGTGAGACAGACTACCCACCCCTGTTGCGCAACATGGACCATCCGCCGCCCCTGCTGGCGGTAAAGGGCAACGCAGCTGTTTTCCGGCTGCCGGGTGTCGCCATCGTTGGGGCACGCAACGCGTCGCTGGCCGGCATCAAGATGGCACGCATGCTGGCGGCCGACCTCGGCCGCGACGGCTACGCAATCGTCTCCGGCCTGGCGCGCGGCATCGACACGGCGGCGCATCAGGGCAGCCTGGCGACCGGCACGATCGGCGTCCTGGCCGGTGGCCTCGACCTGCCTTACCCGCCTGAAAATGCCGGCCTGTGCGAGGAAATCGCCGAGCGCGGCGCCATCATTTCAGAGATGCCGTTCGGCTGGCAGCCGCGCGCCCAGGATTTTCCGCGCCGCAACCGCCTTGTCGCGGGTGCGGTCCTTGGTCTGGTGGTGGTCGAGGCAGCGCAACGCTCCGGCTCCCTGATCAGCGCCCGGCTTGCGGGAGAAATGGGCCGGCTGGTCTTTGCCGTGCCGGGCTCACCGCTCGATCCACGCGCCGCCGGTACCAACGGCCTGCTCAAGGATGGTGCCACCCTGGTCACCGAGGCATCGGATATTTCCAGGGCGATCGCCCCGCTGACCGGCATGCGGGCGCCCGACATGCCGCCGTTCGAAGAGCCGCCCGACTTCTCGGCCACACCACCGCCCGGCGAAAGCGACCGCGCCCGCGTCATCGAGGCGCTCGGCCCGACGCCAGTGGCGGTCGACGAGATCATCCGCCACACCGGCCTGCACCCGGCCCAGGTCTTCATGGTGCTGCTGGAACTCGACCTCGCCGGCCGGCTCGAACGCCACGCCGGCGCCAATGTTTCGCTGGTGTTCGGGGAGCCTTCGGTCTGACGCTGTTCGCATTTTCGCGCCGCCGAACTCCTTCGAGAAGCTCGGCGAGGATGGCCTTTTCAGCCGGCTTTCCGCTTTACCGCGCCTGTGCTCATCTGTTCGACGCCAAGACCGGCCGGCGGATTGTAGGGCAAAGGTCTGATATCCTGAGGCAAAGGTCTCAAGCAAAAGTTGGCTCTTGCCACTCGCGTCCGTTGGCACCAATCTCGCTCAGCCGCTCATCGGTGGATGTCGGCATGACAGGATCTTGCCATGACCCGCGATCAGATGCTCGCCCACCTTCGATCCGCCGACGCGGTCGCGCGCGAGGCGGCGGATCATGGGCATCATCCGTTTGGTTGCGTGCTGGTCGGGCCGGACGATCGGGTGCTGATGCGGCAAGGCAATCTCGACACGGTGCGCCACGCCGAGACGGAGCTCGCCCGGCGCGCCGCGGCAGCCTACGAGCCGGAGTTCTTATGGCAATGCACGCTGGTCTCAACCGGTGAGCCCTGCGCGATGTGCACCGGAACGCTCTACTGGGCGAATATCGGCCGGCTGGTCTACGGCTTCGAGGAGACCGAGCTGCTGGCGCTCACCGGGGATCACGCAGAGAATCCGACGATGAGCCTCTCTTCGCGCACCGTCCTCGACTCCGGCCAGAAAAAGATCGAGGTCTTTGGCCCCTTCCCCGAAATCGCCGACGAGATGCTCGCACCGCACCGCGCTTTCTGGAAGCGTTGACGGCTTCCCCACCGGTTGTGGTGTGCCCTTCCCGAGAGATGGGTGACAGTTTATCGCGTGGATTTGGTGAGCGCGATGGGATTCGAACCCATGACCTACTGATTAAAAGTCAGTTGCTCTACCGGCTGAGCTACGCGCTCCCGCGGGCGAAAGGCGGCCCTCGAAATTGCGCGGAACATAGGGAGAGTGCCTCGACCGGTCAACCGGAAAAAGAGGGCTCGCAAACACGGGCGGCTTCGCCCTGTCGCGACACTGGCCAGCCGCGCCACCGGTGGGAGAACAGCCAAGGGAACATTGGCATTTCTGCCCGACAGCGGCATCCAGTCCGGGGAACAATTGTATGCGCCGCTCGTTTCCCCGCACAGGGACGTCCGCCAACCATCGAGGAGAAGACCAATGAACAGAATCACAACGAGCCTGCTGGCGGCCACTCTCTCCGTCACATTCGTTGCGGCGGAGGCGGTGTCCGTTAATGCCCAACCGAACTATGTGCCGCAGTCCCAGGTCGCGGTGCCGGATGTGCAGACAGTCCAGTACCGGGAGTGGCGCAAGGACCGCTACAATCGCAATTTTTCGCGTGACCGCAGTTTTTCGCGTGACCGCAGTTTTTCCCGCAATCGCGGCGCGTATTGGAACGGCCATCGCGGCTATCGCGAATATGGCCCCGGCTATCGCCGCCATGGCGATCATTGGTTCCCGCTGGCGGCGTTCGCGACTGGCGCCTTGATCACCGGTGCCATCATCAACAACGAGAACAATCGCGTCTACGGAGGCAACGCCCACGTCCAGTGGTGCTACGACCGCTATCGCAGCTACCGTGCTTCGGACAACACGTTCCAGCCGAATTACGGCCCCCGCAAGGAGTGCCGTTCGCCGTACTGATCCAAAGTGTGAGTGCTGGGTAAAAAGCCCGCGCCGGAAACAGCGCGGGCTTTCTATCGAGATACCTAGGCGGGAAAGTCGTTGTCAGATCGCCCAGTTGATGCTCTTAAAAATCAAATATAGCGCTCCACCCTCACCACGCGGTGAACGGTAGGCCCCAAGAGCGTCGCAAATCCGAGCCATCGCTCCAGTCAATTCCCAGCCTAGCGCTTCCAGGTCATTGTCGGCGTCCGTCACGTAGGCCTGCGTCAACTCATCTATGCTGTTCTTCTCGCCGAAGGAGCGAACGAGCTTGGCGTCGCTAAGAAGCTCGCCGGGCAAATTCGAATTTGCCCACGCCCACAGCCAGTTGCTGGCCTTGGCGCTCGTAGAGCCCGCAATCTGGATCTCGGTGACGATCTTGACGCCTCCTTCATCCGAGAACAGGAGCTTTCCGGCCGTAAGGTCATAATCATAGCGCGACCAGCTGCCGAGGTGGAAATCTTTGTTCAAGCGTGCATTCTTGGCATTCAGCTGTTCGATAGCCTCGTCGTGCCACGCAGGATACCAGTCTGGCTTCATCCCCCTCGCCCCATCACTCACCACCTGATGGCTGCTTATTGCACGCTCAGCGTCCTTCGCACAGCATCGCGCCAACCAGCGAGCTTGGCTGCGCGCTTTGTGGCATCCATGTCAGGCTGGAAGCGCCGTTCGAGTGCCCAGCTTTTCGCGAACTTCTTGGCATCCGGCCACACGCCGGCCTTCGAGCCGGCAAGCCATGCGGCACCCAGCGCCGTCGTCTCCAGAATGGTCGGGCGGTCGACCGGTGCATCGAGGATGTCGGCGAGGCGCTGCATCGTCCAGTCGGACGCTACCATCCCGCCGTCGACCCGAAGCACGGTCTTGGCTGAGGCGCCCTTCCAGTCCTTGCGCATGGCGTCGAGCAGGTCGCGCGTCTGGTAGGCCACGGCTTCCAGGGCGGCGCGGGCAAACTCCGCCGGGCCGGAATTGCGGGTCAGCCCAAAGATGGCGCCGCGTGCTTCGGCATCCCAATGCGGCGCGCCGAGCCCGACGAAGGCCGGCACCAGATAGACGTTTTGGGTCGGATCGGCTTCGGCAGCCAGTTTGCCGCTCTGCTCGGCCTTGCCGATCACCTTGATGCCATCGCGCAGCCATTGCACCGCAGCACCGGCAATGAAGATCGAGCCTTCCAGCGCATAGGTCGTCTTGCCGTTCAGCCTATAGGCAATGGTAGTTAGCAGCCGGTTCTTCGAACGCACCAGATCGCTCCCGGTGTTGAGCAGGGCAAAGCAGCCGGTGCCGTAGGTCGATTTCATCATGCCTGGCTCGAAGCAGGCTTGGCCGATGGTTGCCGCATGCTGGTCGCCGGCTACACCGAGGATTCTTATCTCGGCACCAAAGAGATTTTTCTCCGTGATTCCATAATCATCGGCGCAGTCTTTCACTTGGGGAAGCATTTCTGCCGGGATGTTGAGGATCGACAGCAGCTCATCGTCCCAGGCATTCTCAGCGATGTTGTAGACCAGCGTGCGCGAGGCGTTGGTGGCGTCCGTGGCGTGAACCTTGCCGCCGGTCAGCCGCCAGATCAGGAAACTGTCGATGGTGCCGGCGAGCAGTTCGCCTTTCTCGGCGCGTTTTCTGGCGCCCTTCACCTTGTCCAGCATCCAGGCGATCTTGGTGCCGGAAAAATAGGGATCGAGCAGCAGCCCGGTTTTCTTGGTGAATGTCTTCTCCAACCCTTGCTTCTTGAGTTTCTGGCACAGCGGCGCGGTGCGCCGGTCCTGCCAGACAATGGCATTGTGGATCGGCTTGCCGGTCGCTCTGTCCCAGATGACGACGGTTTCGCGCTGATTGGTGATGCCGATCGCGGCCACGTCGGAAGCATTCCGGCCGGCCTTCTTCAGCGCCGCCTTCACGGTCGACACCACACTCGCCCAGATATCCTCGGGATCGTGCTCGACCCAGCCGGAAGCCGGATAGTGCTGGGCGAATTCCTTTTGCCCGCTGCCGGCGACCTTCATCTCGCCGTCGAACAGTATCGCCCGGGTCGAAGTCGTGCCCTGGTCGATGGCAAGGATATATCCGGTCATTATGCCTCCCCGCTTTGTCTTTTACACAAACAGGGGAGACGGCAAGATGCCGCCTCCCCCAATGTCACACGGGCGCAGACGCCCGCTTAGAACAGTCTTACTTTTGCCAGCTCTTCACCAGCTCGTCGTAATTGATGGTGACCGGCTTTTCCTTCTCGTTCTCGATCTTCAACTGAGGAGCGAGATTGCCCTTCTTGACCGCGTCGGCGTTCCAGTAGGCGAGGTCATGCTCTTCGGCCATCTTCGGGCCGATATCGCCCTGGATGCCGGCCTTTTCCAGGCGTTCCATGACCTTTTCCTGCTCAGAGCAAAGCGAGTCCATCGCCTCCTGTGCCGTCTTGGCACCCGACGACGCATCGCCGATCGCCTGCCACCAGAGCTGTGCCAGCTTCGGATAGTCCGGAACGTTCGTTCCGGTCGGCGACCACTGAACACGGGCCGGCGAGCGGTAGAACTCGATCAGGCCGCCGAGCTTCGGAGCGCGTTCCGTGAAGCTCTTGTCCTGGATCGTCGACTCGCGGATCAGCGTCAGGCCGACATGGCTCTTCTTCACGTCGACCGTCTTCGATACGACGAACTGCGCATAGAGCCAGGCGGCCTTGGCGCGATCGTCAGGCGTGGACTTGAGAAGCGTCCATGAACCCACGTCCTGGTAGCCGAGCTTCATGCCGTCCTTCCAGTAGACGCCATGCGGCGAGGGAGCAAAGCGCCATTTCGGGGTGCCGTCCGCGTTCACGACCGGCAGCCCTTCCTTGACGAAGGAGGCGGTGAAGGCGGTGTAGGTGAACATCTGCTGCGCGACCGTGCCCTGCGACGGGACGGGGCCGGATTCGCCGAACGTCATGCCTTGGGCTTCCGGCGGCGCATAGGCCTTCAGCCAATCCAGGTACTTCTGGATCGAATATACGGAAGCCGGGCCGTTGGTGTCGCCGCCGCGCGCGACGCACGAGCCGACAGGCTGCGACTTCTCGTTGACCTTGATGCCCCATTCGTCGACCGGAAGACCGTTCGGCAGGCCCTTGTCGCCATTGCCGGCCATGGACAGCCAGGCATCGGTGAACCGCCAGCCGAGCGAGGGGTCCTTCTTGCCGTAGTCCATGTGGCCATAGACCTTCTTGCCGTCGATTTCGCGGCCGGTGAAGAACTCGGCGATGTCCTCATAGGCCGACCAGTTGACCGGAACGCCGAGGTCGTAGCCGTACTTGGCCTTGAAATCGGCCTTGTTCTTCTCGTCGTTGAACCAGTCGTAGCGGAACCAGTAGAGGTTCGCGAACTGCTGGTCCGGCAGCTGGTAGAGGTCGCCGTCCGGAGCGGTCGTGAACTTGGTGCCGATGAAGTCGGCGAGGTCGAGGTTGGGATTGGTGACATCCTTGCCCTCATTCGCCATCCACTTGGTCAGGCTGCGCGCCTGCTGGTACCGCCAGTGGGTGCCGATCAGATCGGAGTCGTTGACGTAGGCGTCGTAAATGTTTTCGCCCGACTGCATCTGCGTCTGCAGCTTCTCGACGACATCCCCTTCGCCGATCAGGTCGTGAGTGATCTTGATGCCGGTGATCGCGGTGAAGGCGGGCGCCAAGACCTTGGACTCATAGCTATGCGTATCGATGGTCTCGGAGACCACCTTGATGTCCATCCCGGCGAAAGGCTTCGCGGCATCGATGAACCATTGCAATTCGGCTTCCTGGGCGCCGCGATCGAGCGTCGACAAGTCCTTGATTTCGGTATCGAGGAAAGTCTTGGCTTCGTCCATTCCGGCATAGGCCTGGCCTGCTCCCCAGAGCAGGACAAGCGCAGTCGTTGATGTTAAAAATTGCCTTCGCATTTCGTTTCCTCCACTTTTCAAGTTTCAAGTGCGATCTGGAGCGGCCGCCGGCACGCGGTCGCTCCAACAGTTTCCCCCTCTATACGTAGCGGAACACGCCGACGGCGTAGACTACGGAGAGAGCGAGAGCCCACCACAGGTTGGGTCCGACAAGACCCAGCCAAGCGAGATGGATAAAGGCGCTGCCGAGCAGCGAAACAAAGAGGCGGTCGCCGCGCGTCGTCTCGAAGCGCAGGAGGCCGACCCGGGGATTGCCGCCAGGCGAGGCGTATTCCCAGACCGCCATGCCACAGAGCAGTACCAGGATCGTGATGAAAAAGATCGCCGTTGGCAGCGTCCATGCCATCCAGGTGAGGTTCATGGTCATACCCTCCCTAGGGCAAAGCCCTTGGCGATGTAGTTGCGGACGAACCAGATCACGAGCGCGCCTGGAAGGATGGTGAGCACGCCGGCGGCGGCCAGCACGCCCCAGTCGAGCCCGGAGGCCGAGACCGTACGCGTCATGATCGCCGCGATCGGTTTGGCGGCCGTCGTGGTCAAGGTGCGCGCGATCAGCAGTTCGACCCATGAGAACATGAAGCAGAAGAAGCAGGCCACGCCGACGCCGCTTGCGATCAGCGGCATGAAGATTTTCAGGAAGAAGCGCGGGAAGGAATAGCCATCGATATAGGCGGTCTCGTCGATCTCCTTCGGCACGCCGGACATGAAACCCTCGAGGATCCAGACCGCCAGCGGCACGTTGAACAGGCAGTGCGCCAGCGCCACCGCGATATGCGTGTCGATCAGCCCGAACGCCGAATAGAGCTGGAAGAACGGCAGCGCGAACACTGCCGGCGGCGCCATGCGGTTGGTCAACAGCCAGAAGAAGAGGTGCTTGTCGCCGAGGAACCGGTAGCGCGAGAAAGCGTAGGCCGCCGGCAGCGCCACCGAAACCGAGATCACCATGTTCATGACGACATAGATGATCGAATTGATGTAGCCCTTGTACCAGGACGGGTCGGTGAAGATCACGATGTAGTTGGCCAGGGTCGGGCTCTTCGGCCACAGCGAAAACGCGCCCAGAATCTCCTGATTGGTCTTGAAGCTCATATTGACCAGCCAGTAGATCGGCAGCATCAGAAAGATGATGTAGATCGTTGGCACCAACCACCAGAACCGGGATTCTTCGCCGCGCCGGCGCATCAGCCGCGCAAGCTGGTCCTGCGACAATGTGCTGGCGAGCCCGTCCGAAACCGCCGTCTCACGCACTCGGTCCTGCCTCGTCGTTCCTTCGTTGGCGCCGCTCATCTCAGCGCTCCGCATCGACATTGGTCATGACGGTGTAGAACACCCAAGACAGCAAAAGGATGATCAGGAAGTAGATGATCGACATGGCGGCCGCCGGCCCGAGATCGAACTGGCCGATCGCAATCTTGACCAGGTCTATCGACAGGAACGTCGTCGAATTGCCAGGGCCTCCGCCCGTGACCACGAACGGCTCGGTGTAGATCATGAACGAGTCCATGAAGCGCAGCAGCACTGCAATCAGAAGCACGCGGTTCATCTTCGGCAGCTGGATGTAGCGGAACACTGCCCAGCGTGAGGCGCCGTCGATCTTGGCCGCCTGGTAGAAAGCATCGGGGATCGAGACCAGTCCGGCGTAGCAAAGCAGAACGACGAGGCTTGTCCAGTGCCAGACGTCCATCAGGATGACCGTCACCCAGGCGTCGGTCGGATCGTTGACGTAGTTGTAGTCGAAGCCGAGCGACGACAGCGTGTAGCCGAGCAGGCCAATGTCGATGCGGCCGAACACCTGCCAAATCGTGCCGACGACGTTCCACGGGATCAGCAGCGGCAGAGCCATCAGCACCAGGCAGACCGGCACGCCCCAGCCTTTCTTGGGCATGTTAAGAGCGATGAAGATGCCGAGCGGAATCTCGATGGCGAGGATGGTCGCGGAAAAGATCAGGTTGCGGACCATCGACAGCCAGAAGCGTTCCGACTCCAGGATTTCGGTGTACCAGTCCGAGCCGTTCCAGAAGAAGACGTTGTTTCCGAACGTGTCCTGCACCGAATAGTTGACCACCGTCATCAGCGGGGTCACCGCAGAGAACGCCACCAGCAGAAGAACCGGCAGCACCATGAACCAGGCCTTGTTGTTCCAGGTCTTCTCCATCTAGGCCTCCATCTCGACACGCCAGGAATCGGCATAGATGTTGATGCCGGCCGGGTCGAACCGCACCTTCGGATCGGCGGGCAGGGTCTCGTCCTCACCGATCACGGCAGAAATATCGCGGCCTTCGAGCTTGGCGCGCACCACCTTGTGGCGGCCGAGATCCTCGACCTTGCTGACCTGCACGGCCATGCCTTCGCGGCCGAGCCGGACATATTCGGGACGGATGCCGAGCTCGACGGCGCCGCTGCCTGCCTTTGGCGCGCCCGGCAGTTCGATGCGCTGCGAGCCGAGCGTCGCCGTCTTGCCGTCGATTGCCACCGGCATGACGTTCATGCCCGGCGAGCCGATAAAATAACCGACAAAGGTATGGCGTGGCCGTTCGAACAATTCGGCCGGTGTGCCGATCTGCACGATGCCGCCATCATACATGACCACGACCTGCTCGGCGAAGGTCAGCGCCTCGGTCTGGTCGTGGGTCACATAGACCATGGTGTAGCCAAAGCGGCGGTGCAACTGCTTCAGCTGCGAGCGCAGCACCCACTTCATGTGCGGATCGATGACGGTCAGCGGCTCGTCGAACAGGATGGCGTTGACGTCGGAGCGCACCAGCCCGCGGCCGAGCGAGATCTTCTGCTTCTGGTCGGCGGTCAGGCCCCTCGCCTTCTTCTTCGCCCAGGACGCCAGATCGATCATCTCCAACGTCTCGCGAACCTTGCGGTCGACATCGGCTTCCGGCACGCCGCGGTTGCGCAGCGGGAAGGCCAGATTATCGTAGACGGTCATGGTGTCGTAAATGACCGGGAACTGGAACACCTGCGCGATGTTGCGCTCCTGCGTCGATAAATTGGTCACGTCCTTGCCGTTGAACAGCAACTGGCCGTGCGAGGGGTGCAACAATCCCGAAATGATGTTGAGCAGCGTGGTCTTGCCGCAACCGGAGGGCCCGAGCAGCGCATAGGCGCCGCCGTCCTCGAAGACATGATGCACTTCCCGCAGCGCGAAATCGGCATCCTTCTGCGGGTTCGGCAGGTAGGAATGTCGGACATGGTTGACGTCGATGCGTGCCATCTCTTTGCCCTCAAGCCGCCAGCTTCGACGCAGTCACGGCGCTGCCGTGCTCGTCGAAAACCATGATGTGGCGCGGATCGATGAACACCTCGACCACCTCGTCTGGCTCGAAATGCCTGATACCATGGGTCAGCATGACCCAGCGCGCATCGGCGAAATCGAGATGGATGAAGCTCTCCGATCCGGTGATCTCGGTGATCGTCACCTTGGCACGCACCGGCACCGCCGCCGCATTGGGCCGCTCGAGCGACAAGTGGTGCGGCTGAAAACCGATCGTATAGATGGCGTCGGCAATGCCGGAGAGTTCGGCCGGCACCGGTAGGTTCACGCCGCCCTCGAGCAGGAAATCCCGACCCTTCTTGGCGAGCACGATGGTGTTAAGCGGCGGATCGGAAAACGTCCTGGCTGTCACCAGATCTACCGGCTTGCGGAACACCTCGATGGTCGGTCCGAACTGGGTGATCTTGCCTTGCGAAAGCGTCGCCGTGTTGCCGCCAAGCAGCAGGGCCTCGTGCGGCTCGGTGGTGGCGTAGACGAAGATGGTGCCGGCGGCGGCGAATATCCTGGGCAATTCGGCGCGCAGTTCCTCGCGCAATTTGTAGTCGAGATTGGCGAGCGGTTCATCGAGCAGGACCAGGCTGGCGTTCTTGACGATGGCGCGCGCCAGTGCGGTGCGCTGCTGCTGGCCGCCGGACAGGCTGAGCGGCGTGCGGTCGAGATAGGGTGTCAGCTTGAGAAGTGCGGCGGCTTCACGTACCTGGCTGTCGATCCTGGCCTGCTCGATGCCGGCTACCCGCAGCGGCGAAGCGATGTTCTCATAGACGGTCATCGCCGGATAGTTGATGAACTGCTGGTAGACCATGGCGATCTTGCGCTTCTGCACCGGCACGCCGGTGACATTCTGGCCGTCGAACCAGATCGAGCCGGAGGTCGGCACATCGAGGCCGGCCATCAACCGCATCAGGCTGGTCTTGCCGGAGAGCGTAGGTCCAAGCAGGACGTTGAGCGAGCCGTGCTGGAGCGTCAGCGACACGTCGCTTATATGCTCGACCGCACCGACCGTCTTGGTGACGTTTCTCAGTTCCAGCATGACGCCTCCTCCCAGGCCTTCTGCATCAGCTCAAACCCCTCTTCATTCGGCAGCCGCGACATGCCGCCGGCTTATGCCGTGCATGAATTCATCGAGCGCCGCCACCTGCTCGCGGCTGAGATGCAGGCCGCGCTTGGTCCGGCGCCACAATACATCTTCTGATGTGACGGCCCATTCGTTTTGAACAAGATAGCGCACCTCGGCCTCATAGAGATCGGCGCCGAAGTTACGGCCCAGATCAGCATTCGATTTGGCCAGCCCCAGCAGCATCCTTGCGCGGGTGCCGTAGAGCCGGGTCAGCCGGCGGGCCAGGCGCGCGTCGAGGAACGGATAGGCGGTTTTTAGTTTCGCCACTTCGGCATCGAAACCGGTGGCCGGGAAATCGCCGCCCGGCAGTGGCGCGTTCGCCGTCCATGGCTTACCGCGCTTGCCGAGAAAACCCTCGATCTTTTCCAGCATCGATTCCGACAGCCGGCGATAGGTGGTTATCTTGCCGCCGAAGGCATTGACGATCGGGGCAGCGCCCTCGCCGCCATCGGCCTTGAGCACATAGTCGCGTGTCGCTTCTTGCGCCTTGGAGGCGCCGTCATCATAGAGCGGGCGGACGGCCGAATAGGTCCAGACGATATCCGAGCGCGTCACCGGCTGCGCAAAATATTCGCTTGCCGCGGCGCAGAGATAATCGATCTCGGTGTCGCTGATCTTCACGTCATGCGGATCGCCGGGATAATCCTGGTCGGTGGTGCCGATCAGGGTGAACTCTTCCTCATAGGGAATGGCGAAGATGATGCGGCCATCCTTGTTCTGGAAGAAATACGCGCGTGGATCGTCGAACTTCCTGGCGATGACAATGTGGCTGCCCTGCACGAGGCGGACATTGTGCACATCGTTGAGCCCGACGACGCCGGACAGCACATGATCGACCCAGGGGCCGGCGGCATTGACCAGCAGTCGCGCCTTGATCTCCTCGGTCTCGCCGGTCTGCAGATCCTCGATCTGGATTGCCCACAGGCCGTTTTCGCGGCGCGCGCCGGTCACTTTCGTGCGGGTGCGGACCGTTGCGCCGCGGTCGGCGGCGTCACGTGCGTTCAGCGCCACCAGCCGCGCATCATTGACCCAGCCATCCGAATACTCGAAGGCCTTTTTGAACAGTGGCTTCAAAGGCTTGCCGGCCGGATCCCTGGCCATGTCCAGCGTCCGGGTCGCGGGCAGCAATTTGCGCCCGCCAATGTGGTCGTAGAGGAAGAGACCGAGCCTGATCAGCCAGGCCGGGCGCAGGCCCTTGGCATAGGGCAGCACGAAGCGCATTGGCCAGATGATGTGCGGCGCGTTCTTCCACAAAACCTCGCGCTCCATCAGCGCCTCGCGCACCAGGCGGAATTCGTAGAATTCGAGGTAGCGCAGGCCGCCATGGATCAATTTGGTCGAACCCGAGGAGGTTCCGCTGGCGAGGTCGTTCATCTCGGCGAGAAACACGGAAAAGCCACGACCGACGGCATCACGGGCAATGCCGCAGCCATTGATGCCGCCACCTATGACGAAAATGTCACGGATCGGAGATGCGTCCACAATTCCTCCAACGATTTCGCATTGCACCATTTTTGGGCTTTTACGAAACCGTGTCGGAATTATTTCGAAATGATAACGAATGTCAAACGAAATATCACGAGCGCGTGATATCGGGTGAAAACCGCCTAGGCGAGCGACGTCTCGATCAGCTGAACCTCGGCCTCCTGGCAGATCTTGCGCACCGACGGGATGTCGCAACGATCGGTGATGAAGGTGTTGACCTGCGACAGATGGCCGATGCGCACCGGTGCGGTTCGCTCGAATTTGGTCTGGTCGGAAACTAGGATGACATGCCTTGCATTGGCGATGATCGCCTGCGCCACCTTGACCTCGCGAAAATCGAAATCGAGCAAGGCGCCGTCATGGTCGATGGCGGATGCACCGATCACCGCGTAGTCGACCTTGAACTGCCTGATGAAGTCGACCGCCGCTTCGCCGACCACACCGCCATCAGAACCGCGCACAACCCCGCCGGCGATCACCACCTCGATCGAGGGATATATCCGCATCCTATTGGCAACATTGATGTTATTGGTGATGACCATGAGACCGTTGTGATCGAGCAACGCCTTGCTGACCGACTCTGTCGTGGTGCCGATGTTGATGAACAGCGAGGCATTGTCGGGAATCAGTCTGGCGGCCGCACGGCCGATCGCCTCCTTTTCGTCGGCGGCGATCTTGCGTCTCGCCTCATACTCCATGTTCTCGATGCCGGAGGGATACAGCGCGCCACCATGGATGCGCGAGAGCAGCCGCTGGTCGCACAAATCGTTGAGGTCCTTGCGTATGGTCTGCGGCGTCACATTGAAGTGGGCGGCCAGATCATCGACCAGCACGCGGCCATGATCCTTGGCCATCTGGATAATCTCGGCATGGCGCGGCGACAGATACATAGGCAACCTCCCGTTTTCGTTTTTCTTGTCTATAGTCGAAAACGAAACCGATGAAAAGGCATAAGCCGGCTAACGAAATCAGCGATCCAAGCCACGTGCGATATCAGTAATCACCACAAAAGCCATATCGACATCGGCGGCGGTCGCCTCGAACTGGCCGACCTGGAAACGGATTGCTATCAGTCCATCGACTTTCGTCTGCGTCAGGTAGATGCGGCCATCGTCGTTGATCGCATTGACCAGGCGCAGATTGTGCTCGTCCGCATCGGTTGCGGTCTTGTGTCGGAACGAGAACAACGACAGCATCGGTTCGCTGACGATCTCGAAATCCGGCTCCCTTGCCAGCCGCGCCGCCAACCCTTCGCTCCACGCGACATGATTGCGGATCATCATGCGCAGGTTTTCCAGACCATGGGCGCGCAGCAGGAACCACAATTTCAGGGCGCGGAAGCGCCTGCCGAGCGGCACCGACCATTCCGAATAGTTGATGATGCCGTCATGACCGTGCGTCTTCAGATAATCCGGCTTGATGGCCAGCGTCTTCACATGGCTTTCGGGGTCGCGCAGGAACTGGATCGAGCAGTCGAACTGGGCGCCCAGCCATTTGTGCGGGTTGAAGACGATCGAATCGGCGCCTTCGACGCCTGTCCAGAAATGCCGATACTCCGGACAGATCATCGCCGACCCCGCCCATGCGGCATCGACGTGGAGATAGAGCCCATGCCGCCGCGCCACCTCTGCCACCGCGGCGATGTCGTCGGTGCCGCCGGTGCTGGTGCCACCGACGCAAGCGATGATGCCGGCCGGCAGCATGCCCGCTTCCCGGTCGGCGATGATTGCCGCCTCGAGCGCTGCGGTGTCCATGGCGCGAAAGCGGCCGCCGACCGGAATGCGCACGAGATTGTCCTCGCCGATGCCTGACACCCAGATCGCCCGGTCGATCGATGTGTGCACCTGATCGGAGGAATAGATGCGCAGCCGCGCCTGCCCTGCCAGGCCTTGTTTGTTGCCTTGCCACTCGAGTGCCCGCTCGCGCATGGTGAGCACCGCGGCCAGTGTCGCCGACGAAGCCGAATCCTGGATCACCCCGGAAAACCCTTCGGGCAGACCGAGCGCCTGGCGCATCCAGTCGACGGTGCGCGTTTCGAGTTCGGTCGCTGCCGGTGACGTTTGCCAGAGCATGCATTGCGCGGCCATCGCCGAAACCAGATATTCCGCCACCACCGAGACCGGCGCCGCATTGGCCGGGAAATAGGCGAAGAAACGCGGATGCTGCCAATGTGTCATTCCAGGCAGAATCTTCTCTTCGAAGTCGGCGAAGATCCGGTCCATCGGTTCGGCGTCTTCGGGCGGCGACGCCTCTATGCCTCGGAAAATGTCGCCAGGCTCGACCAGCGGCCGCACCGGCCGCTCGCGCAGCGTATTGCGGTAGTCGGCGCCCCAGTCGGCGGCGCGCCGCGACCATTGCCGGAAATCATCGTTGTTCATCCTGTCCTCCCGACATGATCCATCGCTACCATCCATCGCGGCTGGTCTCTTTATTAATTAACGCGTGAAATATATGCAACCAGCAACGGATGCCGCACGCCTCAGCCGGGGAAATCCGGCAGGCTGGCAAAGGCCGTCTTCAGCGCATTCGACCAGCCGTCGGAGATCGTGCGGTAGTACTGGTCATCCTGGCCGATCCGCTTCTTCAATCCGACCTTGAAGGCGTCCTTCTCCAGGAAGAGCAGGTCGAGCGGCAAGCCGACGGACAGGTTCGACTTCAACGTCGAATCGAACGACACCAAAAGCAGCTTCACCGTCTCGGCCAGGCTCATCGTCCTTTCGTAGGCGCGGATGATGATCGGCTTGCCGTATTTGGTCTCGCCGATCTGGAAAAACGGCGTGTCATCGGTCGATTCGATGAAATTGCCTTCGGGATAGATCATGAACAGGCGCGGCTCGCTGCCCTTGATCTGACCGCCGAGGATGAAGGACGCATTGAAATAGGAATCCGCCTTTTCGCCAGCGGGTGACGAATTGGCGATGACCTCCTTGACCGTGTCGCCAACAATGCGGACCGTTTGGTACATCGACGGCGTTTCGAGCACCGTAGAATGCCTTTCGGAGATCGCCTTGGTGCGCTCGTCGAGCAGGCTGACCACGGCCTGCGTCGTCGCCAGATTGCCCGCCGACATCAAAACGATGACACGCTCGCCCGGCTCTTCCCAGACATGCATCTTGCGAAAGGTGGAGATGGAATCCATGCCTGCATTGGTGCGCGTGTCCGACATGAACACGAGCCCGCGGTCGATCTTCAGGCCAACGCAATAGGTCATGGAATCTCTTCTAGAGCAATTCCAGGAAAAGTGTGAAGCGGTTTTCCGTGCGGAATTGCGTTAAAACAAGGGGATAGAGCGGTTCGGCGTTCCTTGAAACGATGAATCGCTCGGCAGCAATCGTGCGGAGGATTACTGCTCCACCGTGACGGTGACCGCAAGCCGTTCTTCCGCCTGTCCCAGCCGAATTCCCGACACCGGCGTGGCGTCGCGGTAATCGCGGCCCGTTGCCACCTTTACATAACGCTCGTCGGGTGAAATGCCATTGGCGGCATCAAAGGCAACCCAGCCGAGACCCGAGACATGCGCTTCGGCCCAGGCATGGCTGGCCGCCTGCTCGACCGTGGCATCCAGCATCAGATAGCCGCTGACATAGCGAGCTGGAAAGCCCATGGCGCGGGCGGCGGCGGCAAAGATATGGGTATGATCCTGGCAGACCCCGGTCTTGAGCGCCAAGGCTTCCTCCGCCGGCGTCGTCGCGTTGGTGGTGCCGGGCGTGTAGGCGACGCGTTCGCCGATGATGGCCATCAGCCGGTGCAGCCTTTCAATGTCGCTGCCCTTGCCGACCGACGCGGCGAGATCGCGAACACCGCTGCCGATCGTCGTCAATGGTGTCTCATGGCTGTACAGCCAGAGCGGCGTAAAGCCCTGGTGTGGTCCCGAGACACCCGCGGTGTCGCGCGTCACCACTTCGCCTGATGCTTCCACAGTGATGAAGTCGCGCTCGCCCTCGACGCTCAACAGCCTTGTGTCGTTGCCGAAATGGTCGACGAAGCGGACCTCTTCGCGCGCGCCTTCGATCGCCAGAGCCCAGGACAGAACAGTCTGCGTCGATCCGCTGACCGGAAGCAACCGCAGCCGCTGCAACAGATAGTGCACCGGCGCATCGTAGCGGTATTCGGTCCGATGGGTGATCTTCAGCCGCATGCTTCTATTCCGTTTGTGAGCACGATCTCCGGACAAACGGTTTCCATTTGTCTGAGAAAACCGGCTCCACCTTTCGGGACCATGCTCAATTGAACCGATAATCTTGTGCGATCTCTTCGCCCAGCTTGGTGTTGTCGCGAATGAAATTGGCCAGGAATTCATGCAGGCCGGCGTCGAATATGCCCTTGATCGACCCGGCTCTCAGCATTGTCTGCGTCTTCTCGGCCGTTGCGTGGCAGGCATGGCGTTCGCCGTAATCGTCGCCGAGGAATTTCAGATGCTCCGACAGGAAGCGATAGCAGAACATCAGCGAGCGCGGCATACGAACGTTGAGGATCAGATAATCGGCAATGTTGGTCGGCTTGTAATCGGCATCGTAGACCCAGCGATAGGAGCGATGCGCCGAGACCGAACGCAGGATCGATTCCCACTGATAATTGTCGAGCGTCGAGCCGACCCAGGAGATCGACGGCAGCAGCACATAATATTTCACGTCGAGGATGCGCGCCGTGTTGTCCGCGCGCTCGACATAAGTGCCGAGCTGCGAGAAGTCGAAGATCTCGTTGCGCAGCATGGTGCCGTAGAATGAGCCGCGGATCAGCGCCGTCTCGCGCTTGATGGCGTCGAGCACGCTGGGCAGGTCGCGCTCGTCGATCGGCCTGGCCAGCATCCGCTTCAGCGACATCCAGGCTTCGTTGATGCTTTCCCAGGTTTCGCGCGTCAGCGCGGTACGCACCATGCGGGCATTGTTGCGGGCCGTCTCGATCGACGCCATCGTGCTCGACGGGTTCGACGTGTCGCGCAACAGGAAGTCGGCGACATTGGCGGCGGTATAGTCAGAATATTTCTGGCTGAAGGTGACGTCGGAACCGGCGCTGAGCAGCACCGAACTCCACTCTTCCGAGGCGCTCTGCGTGCGGGTCAGCGCCATGCGCAGGCCGGCATCGACCAAGCGCGCCATGTTTTCCGCCCGCTCGATATAGCGGTTCATCCAATAGAGCCCGTTGGCGGTGCGGCCTAAAAGCATTGAATTGGCCCCTCGGGCTAGTGAGTAGGGAATAGGCAGTAGGGAATAGTAAGAGTTTGAATCTCAATGGAATATGGCATTTCCCTGTCCTCTGCTTCCACTACTGCCTACTGCCTACTGCCTGCTGCCTGCTGCCTGCTGCCTACTGCCTAATTCCTTACTCACTCACTTCAATCATCCAGCACCCACGTATCCTTCGTCCCGCCGCCCTGCGAGGAATTGACCACCAGCGAGCCTTCCTTCAGCGCGACGCGGGTCAGCCCGCCGGGCACGATCTGGATGCGGTCGGAGACCAGCACATAAGGCCTGAGATCGACATGGCGCGGCGCCAACCCCTTTTCCGTCAGGATCGGGCATGTCGACAGCGCGAGCGTCGGCTGGGCGATGTAATTCGAAGGTTTTGCCTGGAGTTTCTTGGCAAACGTCTCGCATTCCTTCTTGGTTGCTGCCGGCCCAACCAGCATGCCGTAGCCGCCGGAACCGTGCACTTCCTTGATCACCAGTTCGTCGATGTGTTCGAGCACGTATTTCAGACTGTCGGCCTCCGAGCAGCGCCAGGTTGGGATGTTGCCCAGGATCGCCTTGCGGCCGGTGTAGAATTCGATGATCTCGGGCATGTAGGAATAGATCGCCTTGTCGTCGGCGATGCCGGTGCCCGGCGCGTTGGCGATGGTGATGTTGCCGGCCCGATAGACATCCATGATGCCGGGTATGCCAAGTGCGGAGTCCGGCCGGAAGGTCAGCGGGTCGAGGAAGGAATCATCGACGCGGCGGTAAAGCACATCGATCTGCTTGTAGCCTTCGGTCGTGCGCATCGCGACATGCCCGTCGACGACCCGCAGATCCTGGCCTTCGACCAGTTGCACGCCCATCTGGTCGGCGAGGAAGGCGTGTTCGAAATAGGCGGAGTTGAAACTGCCGGGCGTCAGCACCGCAATGGTCGGCGCACCCTTTGTGCTTTGCGGCCGCACCGCCGCCAGCGACTGGCGCAGAAGCTGAGGGTAGTTTTCCACCGGCCGCACCTTGATCTTCTGGAACAGCTCGGGGAACAGCTGCATCATCGTCTCGCGGTTCTCCAGCATGTAGGAGACGCCCGACGGCGTGCGCGCATTGTCCTCCAGCACGTAGAATTCGTCCTCCGAGATGCGGACGATGTCGACGCCGATGATGTGGGTATAGACGCCGGCCGGCGGCCTGACCCCGATCATCTCCGGCAGGAAGGCCTCGTTCCTGGCGATCAATTCCCTGGGGACGCGCCCTGCGCGCAGGATTTCCTGGCGATGGTAGATGTCGTCGAGGAAGGCGTTCAGCGCCTGCACGCGCTGCTCTATGCCCTGCGTGAGGCGCCGCCATTCATTGCCTGAAATGATGCGGGGAACGATGTCGAACGGGATCAGCCGCTCGGAGGCTTCCTGCTCGCCATAGACGGCGAAGGTGATACCGGTCTTGCGGAAGACGCGTTCGGCGTCCTGCATCTTCTCGGTCAACCTGGCTGGGTCCTGCTCCTTCAGCCAGCGATCATAAGCCGAATACGGTCTTCTCAATCCGGAGACTTCCGGAAGCATTTCATCGAACGCTGCCAATCGCATACTCCCCTGTGACGCCATTTCACTGGCGTCGCCGGAGAAAATCAAGCGCAATCGGTGATTTGGGAGATACGGGCGATCAGTATGTTGCGCCTGCCTAAAATTGAGGCAGTCGAAATATGACCCTGGTCAGCCTTTGCCTCGTGCCCGGGCAAATGCGTTTGCCAGCTAGAAAGCGCGGAACGTGACGACGGTGAACGTGTCCTTGATGCCGGGGAGAATCTGCACCTTCTCATTGACGAAATGGCCGACGTCTTCCTCATCGTCGACGTAGAATTTGGCGAGCAGATCGTAATTGCCGGCGGTGGAGTAGATTTCCGAGGCGATCTCGGCATCGGCAAGCGCGCTGGCAACCTCATAGGATTTGCCGAGCTCGCATTTGATCTGCACGAAAAACGCCTTCATGGCTTCGTCCCGCTAAACGTCCAAGTCCAGCGGCCCTTCTGGCAGACTGGAGGCGGGCTTTCAAGCGCTGGAATCCGTACCCAGCCGGCCCAGGCCTGGGCTGCGACCTTCCGCAGCTGCTACACCAGCATGCAACCTGCCGCCGATCGCCAGCGATTATTCGCAATCGCTGAAACCGCGATGCGCTGCCAAGCGTATGTTATGATGCGTCTTCGGACAGCACCATTTTTGAGGGAAGATATTTCGCGGGATAACGGAGACAGGCCATGCGCCACGCCTTTTTCGCAATCGCAGTCGTTCCATTCCTCTTTGTATCGTCGGCATTGGCCGGCGATGCCGAGATCAAGGCGGGCCAGTCCGTCATCGACAGTCAGCTAGAGGCCCTCATTGCCGATGACGGCGCCACTGCCTACAGCTTCGCCGCCCCGAATGTGAAGCGGATCTTCCCGACCGTCGACGCCTTCATGAACATGGTGACCAACGGCTATCCGCCGGTGCGCAAGCCGCGGACCTATTCCTTCGGCAAGGTCGAGGAGACGGCTCCGGGTTCGATCGTCCAGCAGGTGCTGATCGTCGGCCCCAACGGCAAGGACTACGAGGCTGTCTACACGTTGCAGCAACAGCCCGACGGCACGTTCCAGATCACCGGTTGCAGCCTGCGCGCCTCGAATTCGCTCAGCACTTGAGGCCTCACAGCAACGGGATATCGCCCCTTGCCCAGCCCTCGGTGATTTCCGCGCCGCGCGCCTCGAAGGCGCCGGCCTCGATCGCAGCGCGGATATCCTGCATCAGCTTTTGATAGTAGGAAAGGTTGTTCCAGGTCAAAAGCATGGCGCCAAGTGCCTCCTGTGAGCGCACCAGATGATGCAGATAGGCGCGTGAGTAGTCCCGGGCGGCAGGGCAGTCGCTTTCCTCGTCGAGCGGCCGCGGATCGTCGGCATGGCGGGCGTTGCGCAGATTGACCTTGCCGCGCCTTGTATAGGCAAGGCCGTGGCGGCCGGCCCGCGTCGGCATTACGCAGTCGAACATGTCGATGCCGCGCGCCACCGATTTCAGGATATCGTCAGGCGTGCCGACGCCCATCAGATAGCGCGGCTTGTCCGCTGGCAATTCCGGACAGGTGATGTCGAGCATTTCGAGCATCACCGCTTGCGGCTCGCCGACGGCCAGGCCGCCAACCGCGTAGCCCTTCAGCTCCATCGCGCTCAGCGCCTGCGCCGAACGCACCCTGAGCGCTGCGTTGTCGCCGCCTTGCACGATGCCGAACATCGCCTTGCCCGGCTGATCGCCGAACGCCGTCTTGCAGCGCTCGGCCCAACGCAGCGACAGCTCCATGGCGCGCTCGATCTCCTTCATCTCGGCCGGCAGCGCCGTGCATTCGTCGAGCTGCATCTGGATGTCGGAATCAAGCAGTCCCTGGATCTCGATCGACCGCTCCGGCGACATCTCGTAGGCAGCGCCATCGATATGCGAACGGAAGGTGACGCCCTTTTCGGTCAGCTTTCTCAGCTTCGACAGCGACATCACCTGGAAACCACCGCTGTCGGTCAGAATCGGATGCGGCCAGCGGGCGAACTCGTGCAGGCCACCGAGCCGCGCGACGCGCTCGGCGCCGGGCCGCAGCATCAGATGATAGGTGTTGCCCAGGATGATGTCGGCGCCGACACCGCGCACCTGGTCCATATACATCGCCTTGACGGTGCCGCCGGTGCCGACCGGCATGAAGGCCGGCGTGCGGATTTCGCCGCGCGGCATGTCGATCACGCCGCGTCGCGCCTTGCCGTCGGTTGCCAGAACCTTGAAGCTGAACGGCTTAGCCATTGAATTCCTTGTCGTGGACCGGGGCGTCCGGCGCCTGATTGTCAAGCGACTGGCGGTAGTGGATGCCGCGCATGGTGGAATCGCGGTGCTGGCGAATGCCCGCGCGCAGTTTTTTCACTTCCGCGACCAGCGCATCACGGTCAAAGGCTTGCAGATCATCGTCCATCGCTCGTCTCCGCTCGGAAAAGCAGGCTTGCGTCGCCATAGGAATAGAATCTGTAGCGGCTCTCGATGGCATGCGCATAGGCCGCGCGCATCGTGCCGAGGCCGCTGAAGGCCGAGACCAGCATGAACAGCGTCGAGCGCGGCAGATGGAAATTGGTCATCAGCACGTCGGCGGTGCGAAAACGGTAGCCGGGCGTGATGAAGATATCGGTCGGACCGGACCACGCAGCCAGAGTACCGTCCTCACGCGCCGCACTCTCCAGCAGACGCAGCGAGGTCGTGCCGACAGCGACGATGCGCCCGCCCCTTGCTCTTGCGGCATTCAGGGCGTCCGCAGTGGCTTCGCTGACCGAACCGGTCTCGGCATGCATCTTGTGGTCGGCGGTATCGTCCGCCTTCACCGGCAGGAACGTGCCTGCGCCGACATGCAAGGTGACGAAGCGGCGTTCGATGCCCTTGCTGTCAAGCGCTGCAAAAAGCTCCGGCGTGAAATGCAGGCCCGCTGTCGGAGCCGCAACGGCGCCTTCCTCGCTTGCATAGATGGTCTGGTAGTCGGCCCGGTCGCGTTCGTCGTCGTCGCGTTTCGAGGCGATGTAGGGCGGCAGCGGAATGTGGCCGACCGCGTGCAGCGCCTCGTCGAGGAACGGCCCCGACAGATCGAAGTCAAGCAGCGCTTCGCCGCCCTCGCCTTTCTCGATCACCGTGGCGTCGAGCTGACCGAGGAAACAGGAATTGCCGTCATGGCCGAAATGGATACGGTCGCCGGCTGCGATGCGCTTGCCCGGCCGCATGAAGGCCAGCCAGCGGTCCGGCGCCATGCGCATATGCAGCGTGGCTTCGACCTGCGCCGTCGCCTCACCCCGCCGCCGGATGCCTTTGAGCTGCGCTGGAATGACCTTGGTGTCGTTGAACACCAGCACGTCGCCGGCCCTGAGCAACGATGGCAGGTTGCCAACCGTCCGGTCGTCGAGCGCCTCGCCCGGCTTGACCACCAGCATCTTGGCGCTGTCGCGCGGCTCCGCCGGGCGAAGCGCGATGCGCTCCTCCGGCAAATCGAAGTCAAAGAGATCGACGCGCATCAGTAGAGCCGGACGAGCAGCGCTCCGACCAGCAGCAGCACCGCGCCGGCGATGCGACCGAGCGAGATTTCACGCACCGCGACGCCGAGGAAGCCGATGCGGTCGATGAGCATGCCGGCCAGCAACTGGCCGGCGACCAGAAACGCCATCAGCGCGGCCGCACCCATGCGTGGCGTGAGAATCGTCGACAGCGTGACATAGAAACCGCCCAGCATGCCGCCGGCCACGAACAGCCAGGGCGCCGGCGCCTTCCAGTCGAGCGAGATGCCCTGCAGCTTCACCACCGTGACGGAAATAATGCCGAGCACGATCGCGCCCGACAGGAACGAAAACGCAGCCGCCGCGACCGGGAGGCCCAGGCCGCGCGCCAGTTGCGAATTGATCGGCGCCTGAATGGCAATGAAGGCGCCGGACAGGATGCCGAGAAGCGACCAGACGACGCCCATCATTGTCGTTTGCCCTTACTTGACGTCGGCCGCGACCTTCAGCGAGACGATCTTGTCGGGATCCTGCACCGGCTCGCCGCGCTTGATCTTGTCGACATTGTCCATGCCTTCGATGACCTGGCCCCAGACCGTGTACTGACGATTGAGGAAGGCGGCATCGTCGAAGCAGATGAAGAACTGCGAATTGGCCGAGTTCGGGTTCTGCGAACGGGCCATCGAGCAGGTGCCGCGAGCATGGTTGGCGTTGGAGAATTCAGCCTTCAAATCCGGCTTTTCAGAGCCGCCCATGCCCGCGCGGGACGGCGCGAAGGAATGCTTGCTGGAATTGCCGAACTTGACGTCGCCGGTCTGCGCCATGAAACCCTCGATAACGCGGTGGAAGACCACGCCGTCATAGGCGCCTTCCCTGGCCAGTTCCTTGATGCGGGCGACATGGCCCGGCGCCAGGTCGGGGAAAAGTTCGATGACCACATTGCCCTTGGTCGTTTCCATGATGAGCGCGTTCTCGCGGTCCTTGATTTCGGCCATGTCAGATATCCTTTTTCAGAAAAACAGAGTTATTCGACAATTTACTTGTCGGCGGCGATGCGCACCTTGATCATCCGGTCGGGATCGGTGACCGTGCCGTTGTCCGCCTGGTCGCCCTTCTTGATGTGATCCACCAGTTCCATGCCGCTGACGACATTGCCGACGATCGTGTACTGGCCATCGAGGGGCGGTGCCGGAGCGAACATGATGAAGAACTGCGAATTGGCCGAATTGGGGTCCTGCGAGCGGGCCATACCGACCACGCCGCGCTTATAATGTTCGGTCTGTGAGAATTCGGCGGGCAGGTCGGGCAGGTCGGAACCGCCGGTGCCAACGGCCTCGGCGCTGAAACCCTTTTTCATATTGCCGAACTTGACGTCGCCGGTCTGCGCCATGAAGCCGTCGATGACGCGGTGGAAGGCGACGTTGTCATAGGCGCCTTGGCGCACCAGCTTCTTGATCTGCTCGACATGCTTTGGCGCCAGATCGGGCCTCAGCGCAATGGTGACGTCGCCGTCCTTCAGCGTGATGATCATTGTGTTTTCCGGGTCGGCGGCGAAAGCCGAGACCGACGCAGCCACAAGACCGGCGAGCACGACAAGGAACGAGGCTAGCTTTTTCAGCTGCATGGTTTTCTCCGAAAACTTACTTCTTGAACTTGGCTGTGAGCGCGCCGGCAACCGCCGCCGGCACGAAGGGGCGAATGTCGCCGCCCATCGAGGCAATCTGGCGGACAAGTGTGGCGGTAATGGTGCGTACCGAAGGACTGGCGGGCAGAAAAACCGTCTGCAGTTCAGGCGCCATGGTCTCGTTCATGCCGGCCATCTGCATCTCATAGTCGAGGTCGGTGCCGTCGCGCAGGCCGCGGATCATGATCGAGGCGCCGTGCTTCCTGGCGGCGTCGATGACCAGCCCGTCGAAGGCGACGATCTTGATGCGGGCACCATCGCTGCCGAATTCCGTCTTCGTCGCCGTCTCGATCAGCTTCACCCGCTCCTCGAAGGAAAACAGCGGCTGCTTGCCCGGATGGATGCCGATCGCCGCATAAACGATATCGGCCACGGCCAGCGAGGCCTTCAGCACATCGAGATGGCCGTTGGTCAGCGGGTCGAAGGAGCCGGCATAGAGGGCGATGCGTTCAGTCATGGCTGGTGCTTCTAATGCATGATCCCAAAAAGTGGAAACCGGTTTTTGCGGACAAACGGTTTTTCGTTTGTCCTAGAGATCATGCTCAAATGAAAGCTAGAGCCTGTTCCATCTTCCGTCCATCAAGATGGAACAGGCTCTAGCGAGCCTCTCTCGCAAAGGCAAATCCGATCGGCGCGCCGGCCATGAACCTTTTCCGGCACATGAACGACAGATGAACACGCTGATCACGAAGCCTTCACGCAGCGTTCACTAAGGTTGCACCTTAATAAGATGAAACCAAAATCCCATCTATCCGTTGTTAGGCGCAGGAGAACACGCACATGCTGATCTACATGCTCGCCACCGCAATGACCGTCGCCATGCTGATCGCCACCGTCTTTGGGCTGCATCACGAGGCACAACGCATCCGCGTCAAGGCAAACACCAAGCGCTTCGAAGGCTTCGGCCTGCGCAAGCCATATCGTCACTACTGATAAAGCCTGATTTGCTGCTGCGCCGGCCAACTGGCCGGCGTTGCCATGTCAAAACCTGGGTGCCGGACTTAGTCCGTACCCTCCGGACCGGCGTCAGGCGCCGGAGCGGCATCGGGACCGCCCTCGACCGTCTCGTCGCTTTCTTCGTCCGCTTGCGGTTCCGATATCCGCTCGACCGAAACCACCTTTTCACCTTCAGCCGTGTTGAAGATGGTCACGCCCTTGGTGGCGCGGCTGGCGAAACGGATGCCGTTGACCGGCACCCGGATGACGGTGCCGCCGTCCGACACCAGCATGATCTGGTCGTCATTGCCGACCGGGAACGTCGCCACCAGCCTGCCAATCTCGGCTGCCTTCGACACGTCGGTGGCGCGGATGCCTTTGCCGCCGCGTCCAGTCAGCCGGAAATCATAAGACGACGAACGCTTGCCGTAGCCGAACTCGGTCACCGTCAGCACGTATTGTTCGTGCGCCTTGAGCTCTTCGTATCGGCTTTCGGAAAGCTCCGTCTCCTCGCCGATCTCCTCATTGGTCAGCGCGATCTCTTCCTCTTCGCCGGCCGTTTCTGTGGCAAGACGCCGCTCCGCCGCCGCGCGCTTCAGGTAAGCGGCGCGTTCCGCCGGCGAAGCATCGACATGCTCTATCACCGACATCGAGATGATGCGGTCGGTCTCGGCCATGGTTATGCCACGCACGCCGACCGAATTGCGGCTCTGGAAGACGCGCACGTCGCCGACGGAGAAGCGTATGCACTGGCCGGAACTGGCGGTCAGCAGCACGTCGTCCTTGTCGGTGCAGGTCTCGACGCCGAGGATCTCGTCGCCTGCTTCCTCCAGCTTCATGGCGATCTTGCCATTGCGGTTGACCTGGACGAAGTCGGATAGATCGTTGCGGCGCACGGTGCCACGTGTGGTGGCGAACATCACGTAGAGTTCGCTCCAGCTGGCCTCGTCCTCGGGCAGCGGCATGATGGTGGTGATGCGCTCGCCCTGCTCCAGCGGCAGCATGTTGATCAGCGCCTTGCCGCGTGATTGCGGATTGCCGATCGGCAGCCGCCAGACCTTTTCCTTATAGACGATGCCGCGCGAGGAAAAGAACAGCACCGGTGTATGGGTGTTGGCGACGAACAGCCGGGTGACGAAATCCTCTTCCTTGGTCGACATGCCGGAGCGGCCCTTGCCGCCGCGGCGCTGCGCCCGGTAGAGCGACAGCGGCACGCGCTTGATGTAGCCGGAATGGCTCACCGTCACGACCATGTCCTCGCGCTGGATCAGATCCTCGTCTTCCATGTCCGAACCGCCGTCGGTGAGTTCGGTGCGGCGCGGCGTGCCGAACTCGTCGCGCACGGCGGCAAGCTCGTCCTTGACGATCTTCTGGACACGCGCTCGGGACGACAAAATGTCCAGATAATCAATGATTTCAGCGCCGATCGTGTTCAACTCGTCGGCGATCTCGTCGCGGCCGAGCGCGGTCAGGCGCTGCAGGCGCAGTTCGAGGATGGCGCGCGCCTGTTCCTCTGACAGATTGTAGGTGCCGTCTTCATTGATCCGATGACGCGGGTCATCGATCAGGAGGATCAGAGATTCCACGTCGCCAGAGGGCCAGCGCCGCTCCATCAACTGCTCACGCGCTGTCTGCGGATCCGGAGCGGTGCGGATCAGTTTGATGATCTCGTCGATATTGGCGACGGCGATGGCGAGACCGACCAGCACATGGGCGCGGTCGCGCGCCTTGCGCAGCAGGAATTTTGTCCGCCTTGTGATCACCTCCTCGCGGAAGGCGACGAACGCCTTCAGCATATCGGTCAGGTTCATCACTTCCGGTTTGCCGCCATTCAGTGCCACCATATTGGCGCCGAAAGAGGTCTGCAGCGGCGTGAAGCGATAGAGCTGGTTGAGGATGACGTCGGCAACGGCGTCGCGCTTCAACTCGATGACGACGCGGTAGCCCTGGCGGTCGCTCTCGTCGCGGATATCGGAAATGCCCTCGATACGCTTGTCGCGCACCAGTTCAGCCATCTTCTCGATCATCGACGATTTGTTCACCTGGTAGGGAACTTCGGTGATGATGATCGACTCGCGGTCATTGCCGCGCTGTTCGATGTTGACCTTGCCGCGCATGACGATGGAGCCACGGCCGGTCGAATAGGCGTTGTAGATGCCCGAACGGCCAAGCACGATGCCGCCGGTCGGGAAATCCGGTCCCGGAATGATCTCCATCAACGCCGGCAGGTCGATCGCCGGATTGTCGATTAGGGCAATGGCGCCGTTGCAGATTTCGCTGAGATTGTGCGGCGGGATGTTGGTCGCCATGCCGACGGCGATGCCGCCCGAGCCGTTGACCAAAAGGTTGGGAAACCGTGCCGGCAGAACCTTCGGTTCGCTGCCCGACGCGTCATAAGTGTCCTGGAAATCGACGGTATCCTTGTCGATATCCTCCAGGAGCTCGTGCGCGACCTTGGTCAGGCGCGCTTCCGTGTAGCGCATCGCCGCAGGCGGATCGCCGTCGATCGAGCCGAAATTGCCCTGCCCGTCGATCAACGGAACGCGCAGCGACCAGTCCTGTGCCATGCGCACCAAGGCATCATAGATGGAGGCGTCGCCATGCGGATGGTATTTACCCATCACGTCGGCGACAGGACGCGCCGACTTCACATATTTGCGGTTCCAGTGGTAACCGCTCTCATGGGCGGCGAAGAGAATGCGGCGATGCACCGGCTTGAGGCCGTCGCGCACGTCCGGCAGCGCACGGCTGACGATGACGCTCATGGCGTAATCGAGATAGGAGCGCTGCATCTCCTCGACGATGGATATCGGCTCGATGCCGGTGGGGCCGCCGTCGGCGCCGCGCGGTGTCTTCTGGTCGGTCAAATCGGATCACAATCTAATCAGGAATCACTTGGTGCTTATATAGGAAGCAAGGCTGAAACTCCAACATTCCCAGCACTTTTCCAGTGTCATTTTTGGTGGTAATTTCAAATGGATACCACTGATTGCGACGATATGGCCAAGGCGGTTTCGCCGCCATCGACGCAAAAGCCTGCAATGGACGTTTTCCCCGAGCAAAAGCCACGAGCGCGATGGATTGGACCCTGTGGCTGCCCTTGCGAGCACCTGAGCCGATTCACGAGACGCGAAGGCCCATAGCGCCACGGCGGGCGCGATACTTACCGGGCGTTTCGCCCATGACACGACGAAACCGGCGGTTGAAGGTCGACAGGTCGTTGAAGCCGGCCCCGAAGGCGATCGCCGAGACCGCATCATCCGACATCTGCAGCCGCACCGCTGCCCTGTGCAGCCGCGTCTTGAGCAAGAACTGATAGGGCGTCATGCCCGCGACCTGCCGGAAGATGCGCAGGAAATGGTAAGGACTGGTCGCAGTCTCATCCGCAAGCGCTGAAAGCGAGACCGGCCCGTCGGCATCCAACTCTATCCGCCGCACCGCTTCGGCCACCCGTTTCTGATCGCGGCGGCTCGGCGCGCGCCTGACATGCGTGGCTCCGGTGGCAATCGTCGCGGCGGCACCGGCCATGCGCAGGGAAAGTTCCTCGAAGGCATCCATGTCAGCAGTCTCGCGCGCGGCTTCCGCCTCGGCCAGCAGTGGCGCCAGCACCGGCAAAGGCGGCAGGCGCGGCGTGGCGAAGGCCAGCTTCCTGGCGCCCGGCACGCCGGCCACGACCCGCTCCATGTAAGACGGTCCGAAATGAAACGACAGGCAACGGTCGCCGCCGCCATGCTCATGCCCGCATTCGTAGCATGTGCCGGGATTGCCGAGCAGGAGCGCGCCGGGCGCCAGCATCGCCGTGCCTTGTTGCGCACGGTAGCGGAACGTGCCGCTGGTGACGGCAGCCACGCAGAAATCCTGATGTGCTTCCTCGAACGGCCGGTCGCCGGCACCGGCCGTGCAGATGACATCCGTCACGTGCCAGCCAGGTCCGGAGGCGAGAATATGTGTGGTCGCTGTCATGGCCGAAATATAGCAATTTTTCCCAAGCCCAGAACCCCTTCACCGCCTACCCTTCCCGGTCTCCTGACAAGAAGAGGCCACAACCATGTTCGATCAATCCTCGTTTGCCGAAGCCCTGCATAGCCCCGGACCGATCGAAGGGCTTGCCGAAAAACTGAGCCTTTACGGCCGCTTCGTCGGCGCCTGGACTTTCAACGCCTCGCGCCATCTCGAGGACGGTACGGTGCTGACCGGGCGTGGCGAGGTGCATTTCGGCTGGGTGCTGGAAGGCCGGGCGATTCAGGACGTGTGGATCCTGCCCGCGCGGGACACTGGTTCCCAGCCTTCGCTCGGCAAATGGACTTTTTATGGCACGACGCTGCGCGTCTATGATCCCGGCGCGGATGCCTGGCACATCTTCTGGAGCGATCCGCGCAACCAGTATTACAGCCGCCAGCTCGGTCGCGCCGAGGGCGACACGATCATGCAAGTGGGCGCCGACGGCACCGGCAGTTCAGTACGCTGGAGCTTTTCACGCATCACCGAAAACTCCTTCCGATGGCTGGGCGAACGCTCGCAAGACAATGGCGCGACATGGCGGCTGGAAGTCGAGTTCCTGGCGCGCCGAGAGGTTTGATCGCCGAGGAATGCAGCAGCAGCCCAGAATAAAAGCGTCGCGATCCTTTGCGCCGGCATCAACCACTTTCCCGCTGACAGTTCCCACCGACCGGGCTTTGCTCTACCAATATTCTGTCCGGGCACGGCCCGGCGGGAGGGTCAGAGATGCCGAGTTTCGACAGCCTGTTCAACGCCTTCGTCACCATTCTCGTGACCATCGATCCGCCTGGCCTGGCGCCGCTGTTCCTGGCCGTAACGCGCGGCATGAACCGCGAGGAGCGCCAGCAGGTTTCCGTCCGTGCCTCGATCATCGGCTTCCTGGTGATGGCGTTGTTTGCAGTTGCCGGCGCATCGATCCTGTCGGTGTTCGGCATAACGTTGCCGGCCTTCCGCGTCGCCGGCGGTTTCCTGCTGTTCTTCATCGCCTTCGAGATGGTGTTCGAGCGCCGGCAGGACCGTAAGGAGAAGATCGGCGACGTCGCCATCACCAAGGACATGATCCACAACATCGCCGCCTTCCCGCTGGCGATCCCGCTGATCGCCGGCCCCGGCGCGATTTCGGCGACGGTGCTGCTTTCCAGTTCATTTCAGGGATTTGCCGCGCAGGCAGCCCTGGTCGGCATCATCTTCGTCTGCCTCGCCATCACCTATCTGGTGTTCGTGCTGTCGGAACGCATCGACCGCATCCTCGGCCAGACTGGTCGTTCGATCCTGACCCGGCTGCTTGGCGTCATCCTGGCGGCACTGGCCGTGCAATTCGTGGCCGACGGCATCAAGGCGCTGATGGCGGGGTAACGCGACGAGCTGCCGCCGAAGCCGGCCCTATTTCACCGTCGTGTCGATCACTTCGAAATCGTGGGTAATCGTCGCGGTCTTGGCCAGCATCGCAGACGCCGAGCAATATTTTTCGATCGAAAGGTCGATCGCGCGTTTCACCTTGTCGCTGGAGAGTGCCCTGCCCTTGACGACGAAATGCATATGGATGCGTGTAAAAACCCTGGGCTCGGTTTCGGCCCGGTCGGAGTCGAGTTCGACGACGCAGTCCTCGACCGCCTCGCGGCCTTTTTCGAGGATATGCACGACATCATAGGCCGAACAGCCACCGGTGCCGATCAGCACCAGCTCCATCGGGCTTGGACCCGGCGTCTTGCCTTCCGATCCGTGCGCTGTTCCGAGCACGACCTTGTGACCGCTGCCGGATTCCCCGACGAAGGTGCGCTCCTCGACCCACTTTACGCGTGCTTTCACCGAACTCGTCCTTTCACCGTATTTCCTTGATCGGCCCGGTCAGCCTCAATCACGATGCAAAACCCCGAAAGTCCATGAATGACTCTCGGGGCACTGTGTCTGACATAACTGTTGCGATCAGAACGGGATTTCGTCATCCAATTCGCGCGACGAACCGCCACCGCCGCCGCTCTTGGTACCGCCGCCGCCGCGATTGAAGCCTTCGCTCGGGCTGGACTGACCGAAATCGGAACCACGGCT
Organism: Mesorhizobium sp. M0491; assembly: GCF_040321265.1. Classification (NCBI taxonomy): domain Bacteria; kingdom Pseudomonadati; phylum Pseudomonadota; class Alphaproteobacteria; order Hyphomicrobiales; family Phyllobacteriaceae; genus Mesorhizobium; species Mesorhizobium sp. M0491. The sequence goes on along the minus strand of NZ_JAMYRE010000032.1, from coordinate 13,812 downwards.
GCTGCCGCCACCGGTATAGCCGCCGACCTGACCGCCCTCGCCCTGTCCGCGTGCGTCGAGCATCTGCAGCTCACCGCGGAATTTCTGCAGCACGACTTCCGTCGTGTACTTGTCGGCACCGGTCTGGTCCTGCCATTTGCGCGTCTGCAACTGGCCCTCGACATAGACCTTCATGCCCTTCTTCAGATACTGCTCCGCCACCTTGGCGATGCCCTCATTGAAGATGACGACGTTGTGCCACTCGGTTTTTTCCTTGCGTTCGCCGGAATTCTTGTCGCGCCAGCTTTCCGATGTGGCGATGCGGATGTTGACGACCGGTTCACCCGAATTCAGGCGACGGATTTCGGGATCCGCGCCGAGATTGCCGACCAGAATGACCTTGTTGACGCTACCCGCCATGATATTTCTCCGCGCTCATCCGAAACAAATTTTTGTCGCAGCACCTTACAGGCTGCAGGCGATCGCCGCTTGCCATGGCTGCCTTTACCCACAAGGTTTTTGTTCCCTTTTCGTTCTTATCCGCATCGCTGCTTATTGTCAAGGAATGGCAGCAATGCCGAAGCCGCTCATATGGGTTTGAAAAGACCGCTTGCCAAATCAATAAGTATTCACTTATGCTTTTGGCATGATCGAAGCAGAGATTTTCCGGGCACTGGCCGACCCGACGCGCCGCGCCGTCTTTGAGCGGCTGGCCGCCGGCGAGATGAGCGTGTCGGAATTGCGCACCGGGATGACGGTGTCGCAGCCCGCGGTGTCGCAGCATCTGGCGGTGCTGCGTGGGGCCGGGCTGGTGGTCGAGCGGCGAGCCGGCCGCAACGCCTATTACCGCGCCGATCCGCAGGGGCTCGCCCCCTTGCTCTCCTGGATCGAACGCTACCGGACCTTCTGGCCGGAGCGCATCGAAAGGCTGAAGGCGGTTTTGAAGGACATGGATCAATGAAGAAGGCGGGATCAACGACCAACGCGGGCCAAAGCGACGCCGCGGATGCGCTCGAGTTCGAGTACGAGCTTGCCGAGCCGCCGGAAAAGGTCTGGCGGGCCCTGACCGTACCGGAATTGCTCGCCGCCTGGATGATGCCGAACGACATCAGACCCGAGATGGGCAACCGTTTTGCCTTCGCCGGAACGGGCGCGTCGATCGAATGCGAAATCCTCGACGCCGATCCCGAGAAGCTGCTGCGCTATTCCTGGCGGGAGCAGCCGGGCGACGCAGCCAGGCAGGATCCGCTCGACAGCACCGTCACCTTCACACTTGCCCGAACCGTTTCCGGCGGCACGCATCTGCGTGTCGTCCATGACGGCTTTGCCCGCAAGGCCATGCCTGCCGTCGCCATGGCAGGCGCCGGCTGCCGGCTTTCGCTCGATGCAAACAGGTCACCTAAGCCAATCGCCGCAAACACGCCTCGCCTCCTGCTGCGCGCGGCCTGAAAACAAACAGACGGAGAGAGACAATGAGCGGTGTTGCCAATCTGGTTCCGATGGTGATCGAGCAATCGAGCCGCGGCGAACGCGCCTTCGACATCTTTTCACGACTGCTGCGCGAGCGCATCGTCTTCATCAACGGTGAGATCAACGACGACATCTCGGCGTTGGTCTGCGCGCAGCTTCTGTCGCTGGAATCGGACAATCCCGACAAGGAGATCTCGCTCTACATCAACTCGCCGGGCGGCGTGGTCACCAGCGGCTTCGCCATCTACGACACAATGCAATACATCAGCTGCCCGGTGTCGACCGTATGCATGGGCTTTGCCGCATCGATGGGCTCGTTCCTGCTGATGGCAGGCACACCGGGGCGCCGAATTTCCCTGCCGAACGCCACCATCCTGCTGCACCAGCCGCTGGGCGGCTTCCAGGGCCAGGCCTCCGACATCCAGCGCCATGCCGAGCGCATCGGCCGGACGAAACGGCACATGGCCGAACTCTACGCGCAGCATTGCGGCCGCAGCTATGAAGAGGTCGAGCGCACGCTGGACCGCGACCACTTCATGACCGCCCGCGAGGCCCAGGCATGGGGCATCGTCGACCATGTTTTCGACACGCGAAAAAAGGCGGCGTGAGCCAGGGCCGGATCGGAGTACGTCCGGCTGTCGAAGATTTGACGATGCCGGTCTGGTTCCATCGGCGGCGCGCCACTATAGTCTTGGGATGACCGACACTCATCAGTCCAGATCATTGCACCGCGTCATCGCCGTTATAGCGCTCGCCATTGCGGGCCTCACCAGCGGCGCGGCACTTGCCGAAGACAGTTCGCCGTCAACGCAAAAAGGCGCCCTGCCCGGCGTAACCGGTGACTACCGCATCGCCAAGCCGGCTCCGGAGTCCGACGACGCGTTTCCCGGCAACGGCAACGGCCAGTTCAAGATCGGCGATACGGATGTCAGGATTTCCGGCAGCATCACCGTCGATGTCGGCGCCGGCTCGATCGGGCCGCCGCGCCACTGACAGTCTGTCGGCGCGTGCTGCGTTGCGCCAAACAGACAATCCGCACATGAAAACGGCCCCGCCGTGCTTTGCGCAAACGGACGGGGCCTTTTTGGATCTCAAATCCAATCTCTACCGGGAGTGTACTGCCGGCATTTGATTTCGGATGCAACGCGGCGTTCAACCGACGATCCGACTAACAGTCTCTGATTTTTACGGGGATATGGCAGGTCACGGTTTGTCGGGTGGCGAAAACGCTAAACCCTGGCACTTATGCCTGCCGCCGCTCCAGTAACAACTGGAACCCTATGGGACGATCCGGTGGCGTCATAGCTCCGCTCCTTTGTCCATTGCGACGTTGTCGTCACGAAGCACAAATCGCAAATGCCTGCGGCGTCTCGCAGGCCGCCTTTGGGCGGCGAGGCCATCGAAAGACGGCCGTCTTCGTTGACTGCTGGAGACTGCTCCCGTCAGCTGGTGGCGTCAACCATCAATAGCCGGTTACCGAAAAATGTGATCGCCGGAAGGTTACGTGCAGGTCAGCTTTTGCACAGCTTTGTCAGGAGCGTGTTCGGCCTTTGTTCTTTCCGCTTGCCCGTTCACGCGAAAGACGGTTAAACGCTTTGGTCGGGAATTGTGGCGTCTCTCGACGTGGCGGCAAAACTACCTACATAGGGGATGGCCGGGAAAACCCGCCATTCCAGGAAATTCCAGATTCTGAGGCGGCGACCGGCTATGGCCGACCATAAATATCTTTCCATTCGCGGGGCGCGCGAACACAATCTGAAGAATGTCGATCTCGACTTGCCGCGTGACAGCCTGATTGTCATGACCGGCCTGTCGGGGTCCGGCAAGTCATCGCTTGCCTTCGACACGATCTATGCCGAAGGCCAGCGCCGCTACGTCGAAAGCCTGTCGGCCTACGCGCGGCAATTCCTTGAGATGATGCAGAAGCCTGACGTCGACCAGATCGACGGCCTGTCGCCCGCCATCTCCATCGAGCAGAAGACCACCTCGAAGAACCCGCGTTCGACCGTCGGCACCGTCACCGAGATCTACGACTATATGCGGCTGCTTTTTGCGCGCGTCGGCATCCCCTATTCGCCGGCCACCGGCCTGCCGATCGAGAGCCAGACGGTTTCGCAGATGGTCGACCGCGTGCTGGCGGTCGAGGAAGGCACGCGGCTGTTCATCCTGGCGCCGATGGTGCGCGGCCGCAAAGGCGAATACCGCAAGGAATTGCTGGAGTTGCAAAAAAAGGGCTTTCAGCGCGTCAAGGTCGATGGCGTCTTCTACGAAATCGCCGACGTGCCGGCGCTGGACAAGAAGTACAAGCATGACCTCGACGTCGTCGTCGACCGCATCGTCGTGCGCGGCGATCTGGCGACGCGGCTTGCCGATTCCATCGAGACCGCCCTGAAGCTGGCCGATGGGCTGGCGGTCGCCGAATTCGCCGACAAGCCGCTCGATGCCAGCCAGACCGGCGAGGATTCGGTCAACAAGTCGAAGAACGAGACGCATGAGCGCATCCTGTTCTCGGAAAAGTTCGCTTGCCCGGTCTCCGGCTTCACCATTCCGGAAATCGAACCGCGGCTGTTCTCGTTCAACAACCCGTTCGGCGCCTGCCCGACCTGCGACGGTCTCGGCAGCCAGCGCGCCATCGACGGCAATCTGATCGTGCCGGACGAGAACATCTCGCTGCGCGACGGCGCCGTCAGCCCGTGGGCGAAGTCGACCTCGCCCTATTACGCGCAGACGCTGGAAGCGCTGGGCAAGGCTTATGGCTTCAAGCTTGGCGACAAGTTCAAGGATTTGTCCGAAGAGGCCAAGGAAGCCATCCTGCACGGCACGGGCGAGCGCGAAATCACCTTCCAGTATGATGACGGCCTGCGCTCCTACAAGACCACCAAGACCTTTGAAGGCGTCATTCCCAATCTCGAGCGGCGCTGGAAAGAGACCGAATCCGCCTGGATGCGCGAAGAAATCGAGCGCTTCATGTCGGCGACGCCCTGCCCGGTCTGCAAGGGCTATCGGCTGAAGCCCGAGTCGCTGGCGGTGAAAATCGCCGGCAAGCACATCGGCGAAGTCACCGAGCTTTCCATCCGCAAGGCCGACCAGTGGTTCACCGACCTGCCAGCGTCGCTCAACGACAAGCAGAACGAGATCGCGGTGCGCGTGCTCAAGGAAATCCGCGAACGGCTGCGCTTCCTCAACGATGTCGGGCTCGACTATCTGACGCTGTCGCGCAATTCCGGCACGCTGTCGGGCGGCGAAAGCCAGCGCATCCGGCTGGCGTCGCAGATCGGCTCCGGTCTCACCGGCGTGCTCTATGTGCTGGATGAGCCATCGATCGGCCTGCACCAGCGCGACAATGCCCGCCTGCTTGATACGCTGAAGCACCTGCGCGACATCGGCAACACGGTGATCGTCGTCGAGCATGACGAGGACGCCATCCTGCATGCCGACTATGTCGTCGACATGGGCCCGGCCGCCGGCATCCATGGCGGCGAGATCATCGCCCAGGGCACGCCGCAGCAGGTGATGGCCAATCCCAATTCGATCACCGGCAAATACCTGTCGGGCGCGCTCGAAGTGGCGACGCCCGGCGTGCGACGTGAAGCGAAGAAGAACCGCCGCCTGAAGATCGTCGGCGCGCGCGGCAACAATCTGAAGAACGTCACCGCCGAAATACCGCTCGGCACCTTCACCGCCGTCACCGGCGTGTCCGGCGGCGGCAAGTCGACCTTCCTGATCGAGACGCTGTTCAAGGCTGCCTCGCGCCGCATCATGGGCTCGCGCGAACATCCGGCCGACCACGACCGCATCGAGGGCCTCGAATTCCTCGACAAGGTCATCGACATCGACCAGTCGCCGATCGGTCGCACGCCGCGTTCGAATCCCGCCACCTATACCGGCGCCTTCACGCCGATCCGCGACTGGTTCGCTGGCCTGCCCGAAGCCAAGGCGCGCGGCTACCAGCCGGGACGCTTCTCCTTCAACGTCAAGGGCGGCCGCTGCGAGGCCTGCCAGGGCGACGGCGTCATCAAGATCGAGATGCACTTTTTGCCCGACGTCTACGTCACCTGCGACGTCTGCCACGGCAAGCGCTACAACAGAGAGACGCTCGATGTCGTGTTCAAGGGCAAGTCGATCGCCGACGTGCTCGACATGACGGTCGAGGAAGGCGTCGACTTCTTCGCCGCCGTGCCCGGCGTGCGCGACAAGCTCGAAACGCTGAAGCAGGTCGGCCTCGGCTACATCCACATCGGCCAGCAGGCGACGACGCTGTCCGGCGGCGAGGCGCAGCGCATCAAGCTCGCCAAGGAACTGTCGCGCAAGGCAACTGGCAAGACGCTCTATATCCTCGACGAGCCGACCACCGGGCTGCATTTCCACGACGTCGCCAAGCTGTTGGAAGTGCTGCATGAACTGGTCGACCAGGGCAACACGGTGGTGGTCATCGAGCACAATCTCGAAGTGATCAAGACCGCCGACTGGGTGCTCGACCTCGGCCCCGAAGGCGGCGACGGCGGCGGCGAACTGGTTGCCTCCGGCACGCCGGAAGCAATCGTGCGCGAGAAGCGCAGCTACACCGGCCAGTTCCTCAAGGAGCTTCTGGAGCGGCGCCCCGGAGGCAAGCGCGAAGCGGCGGAGTGATCGGACCGGTTGGCGCCTGGAGAGCTTTTGAATGAAAATCAGAAGAGCGCTTGCCGGTGATCTCCAAACTGTCGTCTCGCTGACGGAAGCGGCCTATGCGCCTTACACTGCACTGTTAGGCGCACCGCCGATCCCAGTCACCGAAGACTATACGCCGCGCATCGCGCGCGGCGAGGTGTGGGTGTTGGAAAGCGGCAGCGAAATTGCCGGAGTACTCACACTGGAACGGCACGACGATCACGCGATGATCTTCTCCGTCGCGGTCTCTCCTGAATTTCAGGGCAAAGGCTTCGGTATTGCGTTGCTCAAACACGCGGACGAACAGACGCGGCTGTGGCGCTTGCCCGAGGTGCGGCTTTACACCAACGCCAGGATGGAGCGGAACATCGCGCTCTATCTGGCCTACGGTTTCCACGAAACGGGTCGCCGGCCCAATCCCTACCGGCCGGGATGGGTGCTCGTCGACATGGCAAAGTCGTCGATGAGACCACCGCGGCCTGATTTTTTCAGCACTGGGAGGATGACAATGAGCACATCGGGAACAATCCGCGCCGGCATGGGCGGCTGGACCTTCGAGCCCTGGGATACGTCCTTCTATCCCGACAAGCTTCCCAAGGCCAAGCAGCTGAACTACGCCACTCGCCAGGTGCCGAGCATCGAGGTCAACGGCACTTACTATTCCAGCTTCAAGGAGCCGACCTTCGTTAAATGGGCCAACGAGGCGCCGGACGGTTTCGTGTACTCGCTAAAGGGCAACCGCTTCGTCACCAACCGGCGCGTGCTCGGCGAGGCCGGCGAATCGATGATGCGCTTCCTCGGCTCGGGTGTTGCCGCGCTCGGTGAAAAGCTCGGGCCGATCCTGTGGCAGTTCGCGCCGACCAAGAAATTCGATCCGGACGATTTCGAAGCCTTTTTGAAACTGCTGCCGGAAAAGCAGGACGGCGTTGGGCTGCGCCATGCGCTCGAAGTCCGCAACGACAGTTTTGTCGTGCCGGAATTCGCAGCACTTGCCCGAAAATACAAGGCCGCGATCGTTTACGCCGACCATGCCAAATATCCCGACATCGCCGATGTCACCGGTGATTTCGTCTACGCCCGGCTGCAGACCGGCAGCGATGACAATCCCGACTGCTACACGCCGAAAGGCCTCGATGAATGGGCCGCGCGGGTAAAGATTTGGGCGCAAGGCAAGCAGCCGGCCGACCTGCGGCGCGCCGACCCCGCCACCGATGCGCCGGTCAAGCCGCGCGACGTGTTCGTCTACTTCATCACCGAGGGCAAGGTGCGCGCGCCGTTCGGCGCCATGGCACTGATGAAGCGAGTGGACCAGGGTCAGCCGGTGCCCTGACGCAGCGGAATCATGGCATCTTCGCTACCGTCGTAACCTTATCGATACCTCCTTGCTACATGAATCCAGCCGAACCAGTCGCAGATTTGGGCCGCCGCGGGCAAGGACGAGGGGCATGTCGCTCGACTACACTTCACTTCTGCTGGCTGTCGGTTTTTCCGCTGCCTGCCTGAGCCTGACATTGTTTGGCATGTGGCTGACCGCTCGCTCGGAGAAATTCCTGCTGACATGGGCGATCAGTCTGGTGTTCGTGGTCGGCGATATTTTTGTCTATGACGCCTATATCGATATGCCCGGGCGCCTGCTCGGCATCGCCACGCTGGCTTTCCTCCTGCTCGGTTTCTCGACAATGCTGGGCGCGGCCTACCAGTTCAGAACCGGCGGCTCGCCAGTGCCGCGAACGGTGCTTGGCAGCGCCATTTCGCTGGCCGTGACGTTGCCTCCGATGGCTCTAGGCTATGACGGGCTGGGCTTCATGTTCGAAAATGCCTTCGCCGCCTTGCTTCTGTTCGCAACGGCGGTCGAATACTGGAAAGGCCGCGACGAAGCCCCTGCCCTGACGATCGGTATCACCGCGCTCTATTCCGCCACGGCCGCATCCTTCGCTCTCTGCGCCATGGTTCTAGCCTTGGATGGAAAGCTGGTCCTTGGACATGCGCCAAGCAACTGGGCCGAGGAACTGAGCCTCATCATCGTCATCGCCAGCATGACCGGGATCGGGGCGCTTTCCCTGGCCCTGAACCAGGGACGTCTGGCCCGGCATCACCGCCACAATGCCCTGACCGACCCGCTGACCGGCCTGCTCAACCGCCGCGCCCTGTTCGACCTGCACGGCGATGCGCCGGTCGGCGCCTTCACGGCGGTGGTCGTCTTCGATCTCGACAACTTCAAGGCCGTCAACGACGAATTCGGCCACGCCGCCGGCGATGAGGTGCTGAAGGTGTTCGCACGGGAACTCGCCGGCAATCTCCGCCCGGGCGACGTCGCCGCGCGCATGGGCGGCGAGGAATTCGCGCTGGTGCTGAAGCGGACCTTGCCCGAAACGGTGGAGGCCACCGCCGAGGCCATACGGACAGCTTTTGCCGCGCACCGCATCGAAACCGAGACAGGCTCGCTGATATGCACGGTCAGTGCCGGATTTGCTTTCGGCACCAAGGAAGGTCTCGGCTTCGACAAGGTGCTCAATACCGCCGACAAGGCGCTCTACGACGCCAAGCGCGGTGGCCGCAACCGCGTCACCGCCTCTCCGTTCAGGCGCGCAGGCTGATCGCGCATCTGTGGCAGCCACGATCACGATGAGCGGTGCGACTTCCAGAGCATTTCACCGTTTCAAGGAAACGGCGAGCTGCTCTAACCCTGATGCAATTGTCCAGGGAAAGCGCTTCGCACTTTTCCCAGAATTGCTCTACGCCGCCATCACGATTTCATTGAATGCATCCAGGTCGACATAGAAGACCTTGGTGATCTCCTCGATCAGGTCGTCATGGCCGTAGCCTTGGGACTTCAAGATGTTGATGGCAGTGATGATATCGACGCGCTCGGTAAGCCGCCGCTTCTGGTAGTCCTCGACGTAACGTTCCATGGCTGTCCCTTAGCCTGTGTGCCCAAACGCGTTGAACGACAAAGATCGCAGGAGAGAAGCTAGGAAGCCTTGCTTGCGTGAGACTTGCCGGTGATAGCCGCGGCTCGATCTGCGATAAACCAGACTGGTACGGAAGCGGCCGACTCACAAAAGCCTAGGAAAAGACTAGCACGCAGTTGCCGATGCACCAGAGACGCTGATGCAGGGCCGGAGAAATATTGGACTTGGCAAGGACTTCGGATCGTCAACTGAAGTGCGGCGGCGATTCTACACCGTCAGGAACTTCCGGACATCGGCACGGTCCAGATCTTCCGCCGGACCGGTATGGACGATCACGCCCCGGTCCATGATGTTGACCTCGTCGGCGAGTTCGCGGCAGAAATCGAGATATTGTTCGACCAAAAGCACGGCGATGCCGGCTTGGTCGCGCAGGTAGCGGATGGCGCGGCCGATGTCCTTGATGATCGACGGCTGGATGCCTTCGGTCGGCTCGTCGAGCACCAGCAGCTTCGGCCGCATCACCAATGCCCTGCCGATGGCGAGCTGCTGCTGCTGGCCGCCGGAAAGATCGCCACCGCGACGGCCGAGCATCTGCTTCAGCACCGGGAACAATTCGAAGACATGTGCAGGAATGTTGCGGTCGGCCCGTTTCAGCGGCGCAAAGCCTGATTCCAGGTTCTCCCGCACGGTGAGCAGCGGAAAGACCTCCCTGCCCTGCGGTACGAATGCGATGCCCGACCGGGCGCGGTCATACGCCGCGCTCCGGTCGAGCGCCTTCCCCTCGAAGGCAACGCTTCCGCTCGTCAGCCGGTGATGGCCGACGATCGATCTCATCAAACTGGTCTTGCCGACGCCGTTGCGGCCGAGCACGCAGGTGATCTTGCCGGCGCCCGCCTTCAGCGACACGCCGCGCAGCGCCTGGGCGGCGCCGTAGTGCAGCGTGGCATTGGAAACTTCGAGCATGTCAGCGCCTTTTCCACAACCGCAGGAACGACAGATCGAAGTGATGGAATTGCACCCGCCAGACCATGCTCATCTCCCCAGATAGACTTCGACGACACGCTCGTCGGCCGACACGAAATCGAGTGTGCCCTCACTCAGCACCGAGCCCTCATGCAGGCAGGTGACCTTGACGCCGAGCTCGCGCACGAAATGCATGTCGTGCTCGACGACGATGACCGAATGGTCGCGGGCAATATCCTTGAGCAGCCGCGCGGTTTCCTCGGTCTCGGCATCGGTCATGCCGGCGACCGGTTCGTCGACCAGAAGCAGTTTCGGGTCCTGCGCCAAGAGCATGCCGATCTCGAGCCACTGCTTTTGCCCATGGCTCAGATTGGCCGCTAGTTCGTCACGCTTGTCGCCAAGCCGGATGATGCCGAGGATGTCATCGATCTGCCGCGTCTCGGCGGCCGAGCGGCGATGGAACAGCGCCGGGAAGATCGAGCGCGGCCCCTTCAGCGCCAGCATCAGGTTTTCCTCGATCGTGTGGCTTTCGAACACGGTCGGCTTCTGAAACTTGCGGCCGATGCCCATCATGGCGATCTCGGCCTCATCATGCTTGGTCAGATCGACCTGGCCGTCGAAGAACACGTCGCCTTCGTCGGGCCGCGTCTTGCCGGTGACGATGTCCATCATCGTCGTCTTGCCGGCGCCGTTGGGGCCGATGATGGCGCGCATCTCACCCTTGTCGAGCACCAGCGACAGATTGTTGATGGCGCGAAAGCCGTCGAAGGAGACCGAGACGCCGTCGAGATAAAGGATCGTGTTCGACTTTGACATGGTCGCTCACTCCGCCGGCTGCGGTTCGGGGTTGTTGGCAGACCAGTCGCCGGGCTTTCTCGCCTCGCTACGAACGATTTTCGCCGGCGGCGGGACGTCGGCATCGGTGCCGGCTTCCTCGGCAATCGAAGCTGCCCGCAACGCCTTGGCGTTGCCGCGCCAGCTGTCCCACATGCCGATGATGCCCTTGGGCAGCAAGAGCGTCACGGCGACGAACAGCCCACCCAAGGCAAACAGCCAGAATTCCGGCAGCACGCCGGTGAACCAGGATTTGCCGGCATTGACCAGCAACGCACCGATGATCGGTCCGACAATGGTGCCGCGCCCGCCGACGGCGGCCCAAACAACGACCTCGATCGAATTGGCCGGCTCGAATTCACCCGGATTGATGATGCCGACCTGCGGCACGTAGAGCGCGCCGGCTATGCCGGCCATGACGGCCGAGACGGTGAAGGCGAACAGTTTTACGTTCTCCGCCCGCCAGCCGAGGAAGCGCGTGCGGCTCTCGGCATCGCGCACAGCCATCAAGAGCTTGCCGTATTTGGAGCCGACGATCGCCCAGGTGACGAAGACGGCAAGTGCCAGCATCACGGCGCTGGCCGCGAACAGCGCCGAACGCGTCGCGTCGGCCTGCACGTTGAAGCCCAGAATATCCTTGAAATCGGTCAGGCCGTTGTTGCCGCCGAACCCCATGTCGTTGCGAAAAAAGGCAAGCAGCAGCGCGTACGTCATCGCCTGGGTGATGATCGAGAGATAAACGCCGGTGACGCGGCTGCGGAAGGCGAACCAGCCGAAGACGAAAGCCAGCAGGCCAGGCACCGCCAGCACCATGAGGCCGGCGAACCAGAAATGGTCGAAGCCATACCAGAACCACGGCAATTCCTTGTAGTTCAGGAACACCATGAAGTCGGGCAAGATGGGGTTGCCGTAGACGCCGCGCGAGCCGATCTGGCGCATCAGATACATGCCCATCGCATAGCCGCCGAGCGCGAAGAAGGCGCCGTGGCCAAGCGAAAGGATGCCGCAATAGCCCCAGACAAGATCGAGCGCCAAGGCGAGCAGTGCATAACAGAGATATTTGCCGGTCAGCGCGACAATGTAGGATGGGATGTAGAAGGCGCTGGCAGGAGACACCGCAAGGTTGAGCAGCGGCACGATGACGGCCACCGCCAGCAGGATGAAGATCGTGATGGCGATGCGGCGGTCCGCGCCGGCGGCAAAGAAGCGTCCCGTGATCATGCTTCCACCGCCCTGCCCTTGAGCGCGAACAGGCCGCGCGGGCGCTTCTGTATGAACAGGATGATCAGCACCAGCACGACGATCTTGCCGAGCACCGCGCCCGCATAGGGCTCGAGGAACTTGTTGACGATGCCAAGCGAGAAGGCGCCGACCAGCGTGCCCCACAGATTGCCGACGCCGCCGAAGACGACGACCATGAAGCTGTCGATGATGTAGCCGCGACCGAGATTGGGCGAGACATTGTCGATCTGGCTGAGCGCGACACCGGCAATGCCTGCAATGCCGGAGCCGAGCGCGAAAGTCAGCGCGTCTACCCATGGCGTCCTGATGCCCATCGAGGCGGCCATGCGCCGGTTGGCGGTGACGGCGCGCATCTGAAGGCCCCAGGGCGTGCGCTTCATCACGTAGAGCAGGATGCCGAAGACAGCGAGCGCGAAAACCAGGATCCACAGGCGGTTCCAGGTGATCGCCAACTGTCCGACATTGAACGAGCCCGACATCCACGAGGGGTTGCCCACCTCCTGGTTGGTCGGCCCGAAGATCGAACGCACGGCCTGTTGCAGGATCAGCGAGACGCCCCATGTCGCCAGCAGCGTTTCAAGCGGCCGGCCATAGAGGAAACGGATGACGCCGCGCTCGATGATCAGGCCGACTAGGGCCGCGACGAGGAAAGCCAGCGGCAGCGCAATAACCAGCGACCAGTCGAACAGGCCGGGAAAGGAGGTGCGGATCACCTGCTGGACGACGAAGGTCGTGTAGGCGCCGAGCATGACCATCTCGCCATGCGCCATGTTGATGACGCCCATGACGCCGAAGGTGATGGCAAGGCCGATTGCCGCCAGCAGCAGCACCGAGCCCAGCGAGATGCCGTACCAGATGTTCTGCCCGGCATCCCAGAAGGCCAGCGTCGAATTGATGTTGGCGATTGCGGTCGCCGCCGCTTGCTTGACCGCATCGGTGGAATTCGCCTCGACCGAGGTGAGCAGGGAAACCGCATCTCGGTCGCCACGCGCGCCGATCAGAGCAATTGCAGCGAGCTTGTCGGCTTCAGGCCGGTCGGAGACCAGAACGGAGGCGGCACGAGCCTGTTCGAGCAGCGCCTTGACGCTTGCCACGCTCTCACTGGCGATTGCCGTGTCGAGCGGTCCGATGTTTGCGGCGTCGGGCGTCTTGAACATGGTGTCGGCGGCGGCAACGCGCACGGCCGGATCCTTGGCGCCAAGCGTCAGCGTGCCCAACGCATCGCGGATGACGCGACGCAGCGTATTGTTGACCTTGACCTTGGTGATGCCGTCCTTGGCCGCCTCGCCCGATGCCTCGCCGCTCAACGGGTCGGAAAGCTGGACGCTTTCGCCCGCTTCCTTGCCGACAAACACCAGGGAATCGGCCTTGCGGACATAGAGGTTGCCGTCGGCAAGTGCCGCAAGCGGCCGCTCTACAGCCGGATCGCCGGCGGCCGCCAGTTCGTGGACGACGGCTCCGATCTCGGAAAAGCCCTTGGCCGCGGCGAATTTGGCGATGATGCCGCGCAGATCGGCTTCGCCGGCGCCGGAGGACGACAGTGTCGCCAGCAGGAACAACAGCATCAAACCAATCGTACGAAACAGGTTCATCGGTCTCTGGTAACCCTTGAAGGTTGAAGTGGGCGTGGGGGGGGGGGGGGGGGGCGGCCGGGCCCCCCCCCCCCCGCGCCCGCGCGCGGCGGGGGCCGGGCGGGGGGGGAGCCGCGGCGGGGGCCGGCCCCCCCCCCGCGCGGCGGGACGCCGCCGCCCGGCCCCGCCCCCAC
>NZ_JAMYRE010000031.1:0-66559 GCF_040321265.1 Mesorhizobium sp. M0491 | reverse complement strand
AAGCTTTCGCTCAACGGTTGCAACAGGCGGGAAAGCCAAAAATGCTCATCCGCATCGCACTCGCCAGAAAACTCCTGGTCATCCTTAATGCAAAAGCACGCGATGCGCGCAACGAGTTCGTAATTGCAACTTGACACCCCAGATAGTCGCTCTCCCCCACTTTCGTGGGGGCGAGGAACCCAGGCTAAACCTTCACCGATGCGAGAGAATGTTGACCAGCCGGCCGAACGGATCGCGGACATAGAAGCGGCGCACGCCCCACGGTTCGTCGGCCGGTCCGTATTCGATGGCGAAGCCCGCCGTCTTCATGGCGCCGAGCGCCGCATCGACATCATCGACCTCGATCGAAAGATCCGGCACCGGCGTTTCGGAGCCGCCTTGCGCCATGAAACTGACCTGGACATCCATCTTTGCTTGCGAGCCGTAGGTGGCGATCCAGCCAAGGTCCATAAGCACATCGAGGCCGAGGACATCCTGATAGAAACGCTTGGCCGCAGTGGCATCCGATGTCTCGATATTGGCAACGATGCGCCGGACTTTCATCGTCGGTCGCCTTTCAAGCCGTGCGCCGCAGCGCCGTTACCTCGATCTCGATCTTCATTTCCGGTTTGTTGAGCTGGCAGACGATCATCGTCGCCGCCGGCCTGATATCGCCGAACGTCTCGCCCAGAATCGGGAAGACGATGTCCACGAAGGCCTGGTCGGTGATGTAGTAATGCGCCCGCACCACGTCGGCCATGTCGAAACCGCCATCCTGCAGCGCCTTGGCAATCGTCGCCAGGCAATTGCGCGTCTGCGCCTCCACCGGCTCCGGCATCGTCATCGTCGCATAGTCGTAACCGGTCGTTCCGGAGACGAAACACCAGTCGCCCTGCACCACGGCGCGCGAATAGCCGGCGGTCTTTTCGAAGGGGGAACCGGTGGAGATGAGTTTTCGCATGGGGTTCTCGTGAGTTGTGGTGGGCCATTTTGCAGGGAAAGGGCAGATCTGACCATGGGTCAACGCAGAGCGACTGGCGCTGCAAAGGCATTTTTATGTCGGCGGGACAGCACCCCCCTCTGGCCTGCCGGCCATCTCCCCCGCAAGGAGGGAGATCGGATGTCTCGAATGCTTTCGCCAGTTACAAACGGTGCAGAGATAGGCAGAGCGGCCAAGCTGCCGATCTCCCCCCTTGCGGGGGAGATGCCCGGCAGGGCAGAGGGGGGTGTGAAGGATCGCGGCGAAACAGTTTTTGGTTCACCGCCGAAATGCCTAGTTCGCAGACCCCAGCGCCTTGTCCAACGCCGCCTTCACATCGGCCGGCCATGTCGCCACATCAGGCCACGCCTGCGGCTTGCCATTGTCGCCGCGGCGCGCAAAATAGAGCCTTTGCTTGGCCGGGTCGACCGCCATGAAGCCGTCATTGCCGCCGCAATCATGCGGCACGCAGCCGCTGGCGTAGAAGGCGCCCGAAGCGGTCTTTTCCGTGCCGCCGCCGACCAGCAGGCTGGTCGCCATATCGGGCATGTCCTTGCCCAGCAGCTTTTCGGCTTCCTTGTAGACAGCCTCATTGTGGAAAGCGTCGATGATGTTCTGGTACTTTTCCGGATCGATGTCTTTCCAGTCCGTGCCGGGTTCCGGCATGTAGGTCAGATTGCCCGAAATCGTCAGCCCATCGGTCGGCGACCATTGCAAAGCCGGTTTCTCATCCCCCGGCAACAGATACGGCACGAAATAGATGGCATTGTCGGACACCGCCGAGGGCGGGGCGCCGCACTGGTCCTGCTCGACCATTGTGCTCTGGATCGTGCCACCTTCCGGTTTCCAGACGATCACCGTCGCCGGCCCGCATTGGTTGCCGCCGTCGCCGACATCGAACAGCGCCACCTTGACGCCGCCGACTTCCACGATTCTGTCAAAGAAGACGTCATAGTTCGTGGCCAGCTGCTGGCCGTCATAGGCAAGCACCTTCTCGCCATACTGTTCCTTCTGGGTGATGGTCAGCGTGCCGCCTTCGAAAGGGACGGGCGCCTGCTTGTCGTCATCGGCAGCGTCGGCGGCGTTCGTCCCCTGATCGGCGGACGGCTGGTCCGTCGCCGGGGCCGGCTGGGTGGCGGGTGCCTGTGTCTGCGCAAACGCGCTCACGGTTTGCCCCAGCAACAAGGCCAGCCCGCAAACGCCGGCAAGAAGCAAACGTGTCATGACTGTCCCTCCACTCAGTCGCAACGAACCCGGCGCAACGAAGGCCTGAAAAGCGACCGGGCCTCCGCCTGGAGTGTGTACCGCTCAGGCCCAGGGGCGCTGTTCGGCGTTTCGCTTCTCGAACGAGGCGATGGCGCCGGCCTTCTCCATGGTCAGGCCGATGTCGTCGAGCCCGTTGAGCAGGCAGTGGCGCTTGAAGTCGTCGAGGTCGAAGGTCACGACACCGCCGTCGGGACCACGGATTTCCTTGGCTTCGAGGTCGACCGACACGGTGGCATTGGAGCCGCGCGAGGCGTCGTCCATCAGCTTCTCGAGATCCTCGGGGCTGACGGTGATCGGCAGGATGCCGTTCTTGAAGCAGTTGTTGTAGAAAATGTCGGCGAACGAGGTCGAGATGACGCAGCGAATGCCGAAGTCGAGCAGCGCCCATGGTGCGTGCTCGCGGCTGGAACCGCAGCCGAAATTATCGCCGGCGACCAGGATCTGCGCCTTGCGGTAGGCCGGCTTGTTGAGCACGAAATCCGGGTTTTCCGAGCCATCGTCCTTGTAGCGCATTTCGGCGAACAGGCCGGTGCCGAGCCCGGTGCGCTTGATCGTCTTGAGGTAATCCTTCGGGATGATCATGTCGGTGTCGACATTGACGATCGGCATCGGAGCGGCGACGCCGGTGAGCTTGGTGAACTTTTCCATGGCTTTTGCCCGTGTTTTCGTTGCGGGGGAATTTGCTGACGCCGGTTTACACAAAGCCGGCGGCAAATAAAAGGCAACTGTTCGTGCATGGTGGCACAAGCCAGCCCGATGGTGCAGTCTGACGGCCATGGCAGAAAACGCACACGTCCTCTATAACAGCGAAGCCGCGCTCGACATCGCCGAATTCCGGCGCGTGCTGGTCGAATCCGGCCTCGGCGAGACACGACCGGTCGATGATGAAGCACGGCTGCGGGCGATGCTGTCGGGCGCCAACCTGGTGCTGACCGCGCGCCTCGACGTCGAGGGCAAGCCGCTGATCGGCGTTATCAGGGCGATCACCGACTTCTCCTGGGTCTGCTACATCTCCGAACTCGCCGTTTCCCGATCGGCGCAGGGGCTCGGCATAGGCAAGGGCCTGATGGACGAGGCGCGGCGGCAGCTTGGACCATCGGTCGCCATCAGCCTGATCTCCATGCCCGACGCCGTCGGCTTCTACGAACGTATCGGCATGAAGCGCATGGCGGATGCCTTCTGGTTCGACCGCAAGGGCTGACGTGCGGTCACCTGACTTGCAACGGCTAGCGGGACAGCACCCCCCTCTGTCCTGCCGGACATCTCCCCCGCAAGGGGGGAGATTGAGCGCTCAACCGCTTTCGCCAATTCCTGCGTCGCAGGAAAGAGCAAGGCGCTGAAGCTGCCGATCTCCCTTCTTGCGGGGGAGATGGCCGGCAGGCCAGAGGGGGGAACTCGACAGAACGGCGGTCTGCGCTGATCGCTCAAATCACATTCAATTCCCGGAACGCCCTTCCCTCCGCCACCCGCTCATACCCAAACGCCGAGCAGTCCACCGTGCGGTAGCCACCATGCACGATCAGTTCGGCCAGCGCCTTGCCGACCGCCGGCGCCTGCTGCAGGCCGTGGCCGGAGAATCCGTTGGCGAAGATGAAATTGCCGACTTCGGGATGCGGACCGATCACCGCGTTCTGGTCGAGCGTGTTGTAGTCGTAGTGGCCGGCCCAGGCGCGGGTCGGCTTGATTGCCTCGAAGGCGGGAATGCGGGTCGCCAGCACCGGCCAGATTACCTCTTCGAACAGCGGCCAGCTTACCTCGAAGTCACCGGGATCGGGTGCGCGGTCGCCTTCCTCCGGTTCGGCGCCGCCGGTGAGGTAGACCGAGCCTTCCGGACGAACATAGATGCCGGAGGGATCGACCAGCAGCGGCATGTCGGCATATTTCTCGCGCGCCTCGAAGACGAAGACATTGCGCTTGCGCGGCTCGACCGGGAGTTCAAGCCCGGCCATGGCAGCCACCTTGCCGGCGTTCGGGCCGGCGGCGTTGACGACGATGCCGGCCTTCAGCGTCTCGCCATTGCCGAGGCTCACTCCCGTGACGCGGTTGCCATCGCGCGCGATGCTGGTGACATCGGCGGCGATGAAATCGACTTTCTTCTGCCGCAGCGCCTTGCGGAACAGCGTCAGCATCGCATGCGCGTCGAACCAGCCTTCGCCGGTGCGGCCATAGGCGCCGGCTGAAATGCCCTCGGTCGACAGCCACGGGAACCGGCGCGTAAGCTGGTCGGCATCCTCGAGCACGATGTCGGCGCCCTCCGCGATCTGCGCCTCGTGATTGCTCTTGAGGATCGGCAAGCCGTCCTCGCCGGCAAGGATGAGGTAGCCGCCCTCGCGAAAGCCGATATCGGCATCATCCCCGAACTCTTCCTTCAGCCGCCGGAACAGTTTTAGCGTGAACTGCGACAGGCGGATGTTTTCCGGGATCGAGAATTGCTGGCGGATCGAAGCCATGGACAGCGTCGTTGCCGCATGCGCGAATTGCGGATCACGCTCGACCAGCGCGATCGTGCCGGAAAACCCTTGCTCACGCAGGTAATAGGCGACCGAGGAGCCGACGATGGCTCCACCGATGATGACGATGTCGTAGCGCATTTTTTCTCCGATCCGGCCGATGGTGTCCGTCACGCCACCGGCACAATGATCTCGAAGCGCGTGCCGCGTTCGCTGTCAACCAGCGCGATCATACCATCATGCGCTTTCAGGAGGGCCAGCACGATGCCGAGCCCCATGCCGGTGCCGCCCTGTTCGCGCCGCGTGGTGAAGAACGGCTCGAAAATGCGCGCCCGATTGCTCGGCGAAATGCCGGCGCCGTCGTCGCTGACCAGGATGCTCGCCTTGCCGTCGGCGCTCGTAGCGGAGACAGAAACCGCCGTCGCGCCGTGCCTGGCCGAATTGTCGATGAGATTGGCCAGCACGATAGCCGCGTTCTCGGCCGATATGCGCAATCTGATGTCGCCGCCGGCTCCGACGCAAACCGCCAGCCTGTTGTCGACGGGCAGCAGCGCCAGCGCCGCACCGATCGATGTGCTTTCGCCGCTCGGCGCCAGGTTTTCGGCACGCGCTAGGTCGAGCAGACGGCGAACCAGCAGATTGAGTCGCCCGGCGTCGGTGACGATATTGTCGGAAAAGCACCGCCGCTCCGTATCGTCCATAGCGCCACCGGAATCGCGCAGCAGTTCGGCCGCGCCCTGGATCGCTGTCAGCGGCGATTTGAGCTCGTGCGAGACATGGGTGGCGAAAGTCTGGATGCTGTCCGACCGCGCCTGAAGCTTCTCGGCCATGTCGAGGAAGGCTGCGGACAGCTCCGCCATCTCTCGCGTGCCGTGATGGTCGAGCGGCCGGATCGCCGCGCGGTCGCCGGCGGCTATGCGCTCGGTTCGGTCGATCAGCGCATAGATCGGCCGGCTGACGGTACGCAGGAAAACCATGCCGATGAGCAGCGTGCCGCCGATTATAGCAATCGCCGCCAACGTCACCTTGCCGCGTTCGCCATAGAGATGCTTGATGATGTTGTTGGGCGTCCGCGACACATAGACGACGCCGGCGACCTTGCCATCGACGGCGACCGGCAGGGCGACGAAGACACGCACCTTGGTGCCGCGGCTGACCGAATAGAGCGGTGGCGTCGGCTGGTCGGGAATGCGCAGCCTGAGCGCGCTGGCATAGTGACCGGCAAGCGCTGTGCGCACCTCCTCGGCCGCACCGAGCGACTGGCCGACCTCGCCACGACCGGCGATGACGACGCCCCGGGGATCGAGCAGCCGGAAGCCGGCCAGCGTGGTTTTCTGCGTGGCGTCGAGAATACCGGACAGACGGGTACCGATCGCGGCAAAGGTGGGATCGACGATCGCAGGCATCGCCGCCGGCCGGGTCGGCAGCACATAATCCGAGGCAAGATCGAGTTGCGGCTCGATTGGCCTGTAGAGCGGGTCCGGATTGACGCTTCGGCTTGAATCCCCGCTTGGCCTCGGCATCGGCGCGCCGAGCTTGTCCGCCGCAATACCGACGTCACGCACATCCTGCGCATAGATGGCGGCGATTGCCGCCCCTTGCGCGATCAGCTCCGCTTCGGTCTGGCGGATCAGCTGGTTCTCGTAGAGGCGGAAGAAGAACAAGCCGACCAATGGCAGGGCCATCACCATGATCAGGATGGCGACGACGACCGTGGCAAGCCGTGGCCGCCATTTGCGGCCGACCCATTTGCCGGAAGTCGTCAGCCGCATCGGCCGAGCCGGAAGCCGACGCCATGCACCGTCTCGATAACATCCAGGCAACCCACTGCTGCCAGCTTGGCGCGGATGTTGCGGATATGGCTGTCGACGGTGCGGCCGGCGACATGGATGTTGCCGGCATAGGCACTGGCCATCACCGCGTCTCGGTCGAGCACATGCGCCGGCCGCGCCAGGAACCCCTTCAGGATCGAGAACTCTATTCCTGTCAACGATAGCGCCTTGCCGTCGAAGCTGGCAGCGTGACTGGCCGGCGCCAGAGCCAGTTTGCCATGCGAAAACTGCCTGTTGTCGACCGGTTCGGGCGCCGCCGGGCGGGCGCGCCGCAGGATGACGTTGACGCGGGCGACCAGCTCGCGCGGGCTGAATGGTTTCGTTACATAGTCGTCGCCGCCCATTTCGAGCCCGAGGATGCGGTCGATCTCCTCGTCGCGCGCGGACAGGAACAGCACCGGCACATCGGATGTGTGCCGCAGTCGCCGGCAGACCTCCAGCCCGTCCATCTCCGGCATGCCGATGTCGAGCACGACAAGATCCGGCGCCCGGCGTCCGATCGCTTGCAGGGCGGCGGCACCGTCGGCCACCCCTGTCGTTTTCATGCCGGCCTTTTCCAGCGCAAAGCAGATCACTTCGCGGATGTGCGGGTCATCGTCGGCGACGAGGATGTGATGCGGCATGGATCAGCGGCCCGGCATGGAAGGTTCGATAGCGGAGGGAATCACGAACGGCCCCTTGGTGTCGAGATATCGAAGCAGCCGCCAGTCGCGAAAGCTCCAGGCCCGCCAGTTCTGCTGGATAGTTCGATACCAGATTTCATCACTGCCGCGCACGCCAGCCAGTTCGCGGTCCGTGCCGGCGGCCGCCGTCTTGCCCTGCTGCTCGAGGAACCGATCGAGTGCGGGAAACGCGCCCGGACCGAGCGAGTGAAGATACCAGGCGTCTAGGGGAATGCCCTGGCCGGTCATTTCGAGGGAATGGTCGACATTGTAGTTGGCGATCGTCGCTGCAAAATTGATGAAACAGCCGGCATAAAGCGCCAGAGATAACGTCAGAAGATTGGCGGACAGCAGCCATTCGTTGGATTTTCCCAGTGCGATGCGGGCGATGATCAGGGCAAGCCCCGATGCGACCAGCCCCATCCAGACGAAGGCGGCGACGCGCCAATAGGTCAGCGCATAGATGCCGACATAGAGGTCGAGCCGCAGGATCGACGAAATGACCAGCATGATGTTCTGCGCCACCCAGGCATAGACCAGCCGGCGGATGAGCGGATCGGCCGAGGTCTCGCTGCCTGGCCGCAGCGCCGCCAGCACGAAGCCGGCGGCAAGCAGCGCGGTGACGATCAAGGGATAGGCGCCACGATGCGCGTAGGCCGCGTAGCTCAGCCCGTCCGGAAGGGCCGCCCCGCCCCACAGATAGGTGGCGTCGAGCGCCGTCTGCAGCGCAAACAGGACGTTGAAGATGATCAGGGCGCGCAGGATGGCGGCCTTGCCGAATAGGATGTCTTCGATGGTGGTGACGGTTTTGTCGGCTTGAGCGCTGACGGCCGGCGCCGCGTGCGGGATGCGACGAACCAGGCGCGGCAGGCGCGGCCGCAGAAAAGCCCAGACAGCAGCTAGCACGAACAGCCAGAAGGCAATCCGCGCCAGCTGGATAAGATCGAGCAGCCTCACGAGGTCGATCAGCGACAGCCAGTAGTCGATCACCGGGTTGGCGGCGCCGAACAGCGCCAGGAAGACCGCGCCCAGCGTCAGCGGCATCACCCAGACAGCGATCGCCGCCAGCCGGATGCGCCGTCGGCCGAACCGGCGCGCCGTCTTGCGCCAGCGGATGAAATCATTGGCGAAGCGGAACGGCGCCGCCAGCCCGAACAGCGCGATCTGGCCGGCAATGCGGGCGATGCTGTGCCGCAGCCGCCCGCTCAGCGAAAGCGCAAAGACGGTCAGCGCCGCCAGCGCGATCGAAACCGACAGGGTGCTGACGTTTTCAGCCAGCGGCAGCAGCGCGACAAGCAAGGCGGCGGGCTTGAGCCAGACCCTGCCGTCGCTGAAGGCCGCGGGATGCACGGCGACCACCGCGGCGGCAATCAGGGTGGCAAACAGGAAAACCGTGATGCCGGCGGGTTGGCCATAAAAGAGAGAATCCGCAAGTGCTGCCAGCAGGATGGCGACACCGAAGCGGCTGCAATAGCTCGGCGCGGCGGTGAAGAAGGATATCATGACCTGGCCTTCCTGATGGCGTCCGGCCGGATTGCCGGCGGGGTTCTGCGGACAAAGGGAATGAGGATCGCCGTGGCGTTCGCGCGCGGCGATCGGCCAGCCACCAGCCTTCGCTGCGCAGCCGGTGAGGCAGGAACCAATTGGGTTTTGCTCGCTTTTGCATGCCGCCTGTTTGTCAGGCCGACGGGGAAAGGGTGGGGCGGATGCGAGGAGGTTTTCCGCAGGCATGTGCAGTTTTCGTGCAGGGTCGGGACGCCGAGCGTCTACCTCCCCCTTGTGGGGAGGTCGGACCGCAGGTCCGGGTGGGGGTCCGGCGGCGCGGGGGGCGGGGCGCCCGGGCGCGGCGCCGCGCCCCCACCCAGCTGCTTCGCAGCGACCCTCCCCACAAGGGGGAGGGTGGGCGCACAGCCCTGCGCGCTTGCCTCCAACAACCGCAGGCGGCATAGATCACCCATGGAAACCTATCGCCCGCGCCGCTCCGTGCTCTACATCCCGGCCTCCAACGACAAGGCCTTGGCCAAGATCGCGCAGCTTGCCTGCGACGCAGTCATCATCGACCTGGAAGACGCCGTCGCTCCGGCCGACAAGATCACTGCCCGCGAAAAACTGGCCAGCATTTTCGCCGGCCATCCCGTTGCCAGCCATATTGGCAGACGCTGCGAGATGATCGTCCGCATCAATGCGATATCAAGCGAATGGGGCGCCGACGACCTGCTGGCTGCCGCAAGCTGCGAACCCGACGGCATCCTTCTGCCCAAGGTCGACACGCCGCGCGACCTGCTCGAGGCCGGCGATGTGCTCGACGACAATTTTGCTCCCGACAGCGTGAAAATATGGGCGATGATCGAGACGCCCAAGGCGCTGCTCAACATCGGCGCCATCGCCGAGCTTAGCCGTGATCCGGCCTCTCGGCTCAATTGTTTCGTTGCCGGAACGAATGATCTGGTCAAGGAGACCGGCATTCTGGCAACGCCTGATCGACGCTACCTCGTGCCATGGCTGATGCAGATGGTGCTGGCCGCGCGCGCCGGCGGCATCGACATGCTCGACGGCGTCTCCAACGATTTTCGTGACCTCGACGCTTTCACACATGAATGCGCGGAAGCCGCAGCCATGGGGTTCGACGGCAAGAGCCTTATCCACCCGGCCCAGATCGAAGCCGCGAACCGAGCCTTTGCGCCGTCCATGGAAGCGGTGGCCGAGGCGCGCTCGGTGAAGGAAGCCTTCGCGCTGCCGGAAAATGCCGGCAAGGGCGTGATCGCGCTGAACGGCAGGATGGTCGAGCGGCTGCACTTGGCGCAGGCCGAAAAACTGCTGGCGAAGGCAGCCGCCATCGGGTCATAAATGCTCGATGGATGCGGGCGAGCTATAGCTACTCACGACAGGAATTGAACAATGAAACTCTACCGCTTTCTGTCCGCTCCGGACGATGCCAGCTTCTGCCACAAGGTGACGGCGGCGCTGAACAAGGGCTGGCACCTGTTCGGCTCGCCGACTTATGCCTACGACAAGAAGGCCAAAGCGATGCGTTGCGGCCAGGCCGTGGTCAAGGATATAGACGGCCAGGAATACGGACCCGATACGAAGCTCAGCGACTGGTAGGCTCCGCTCGCATCCACAGCCAGCCGGCCAGCCAGGCGATGGCTGCCGCAAGCGTCACCAGGCCCAGGTCAAGAGCCCACTCCGGCACGAACGCACGGAGCGCGATAGGCGCCGCGCCAATGAAATAGAGGGCGAGCGGAATGCGCGGCACGCCTCTTGCAACGACAAGAGAGATTACAAACGCCAGCGTCCCAAGCAGAAAAAGAACCGAACTGGCGACCAGAGCCAGCCCGAGAGGGCCAGCGCGCAGATCGATGATGGTTGTCAGCGGAAGTTTCGAAAATACGAGATTGATCACCACTTCCACACCGACCAAACTTGCCAGTGCAACGAAGTTGATGACAAACGCGATGGTGCCGAACAGGCCCGCGCGCCGGCCAAACGCAAGAAACAGGCCGACGACAAGACCAAGCGCCAATATCTCGGCGACCGGTGCGAGAAGTTGCGTCAGATCGGTGGTCGCGATGAGCGCGCTGCGTTTGGCTGCGTTGACCAGAAGAATGAGCGCGCTTCCCACCCCGGCGACGGCGGCAAGCCGATAGAGCGGAGTGCTCGACTGGATAGTGGAATTTTCCTTGCGCTGAGGTTCTTCGGCTGAACTCCTCAGCGAAATGAGCGATTGCGGACGGCGGGGTTCGGCGGTTCTGGCAAGCATCTTCGTTTCCTCATCCGGGAAAACGGGAGCCGCGAAGACCGCAGGCCTGTTCCGATCCCATCTGTAATCACTGCTTACATGCTCTTGCCTGCATTGTAAACAGTGATTACATAAATCGCGGATCGTGCTACAGATGCGTGAAGCAGGCCTCCGGAACGAAAACGAAGGAGAAGAGATGGCAAACGCCAAGACGCCTCACCGCACCGGCTACCACCATGGCCATTTGCGGGACACGTTGATCGATGCTGCAATTCAACTTGTCGAGGAAGGCGGCCCCGACAATGTAAGCGTGCGCGAAGCCGCAAAGCGGGCCGGCGTTTCCCCCGGCGCCCCCTTCCGGCATTTTCAGTCGAAAACAGCGCTGCTGACCGCGGTCGCCGAACAGGCCATGAACCGGCTGACAGAGGCCGTTGCCAATGCACTTTCAGCAGTCGACAGCGCGGATCCCATCGTGGCCTTCGAAGCAATCGGACAAGGCTATCTGGAATGGGCGATCGCCAATCCCACGCATTTCCAGATCATCAGTTCCCGAACCCTGATTGATTTCGACGCGTCGGACAGTCTTCGCGGTCAGAATGAGGCCATTCGCCGGAAGATGATCGACCTGCTGACCCAAGCGCAACACCAGGGTCAACTGGCTGCGAACGCGGATTTCGATCATCTGGTTCTTGCCGCTCGTGCCTTTGTCTATGGGTTGGCACGAATGGTGGTTGATGGTCATTTTCCGGAGTGGCATCCGTCCGAGCCGCCATCGCTCGCCGTGCGCAAGGCGCTGCATCTTTTCATCAGCCGAATGACCAACCTATCTGAAGCGGGATCCCAGAAACCCTTGCCGCCGCTGGGTTGTGGACCGACTGGATAGGAATGGACATTTCACGCGACGCAGGAACCAGCTATTCCGCCGCCTCTTCGATCTTCTCCATATCATCGTCCGACAGGCCGAAATGGTGGCCGATCTCGTGGATCAGCACGTGGGTGACGATGTCGCCCAGCGTCTCTTCGTTCTCGGACCAGTAGTCGAGGATGGCGCGGCGATAGAGCGTGATCCGGTTTGGGCCTTCGCCGGTCTGCGGGTTCCAGCGCTCGGCGATGCCGCGTCCCTCGAACAGACCGAGCAGGTCGAACGGCGTTTCTAGCGACAGATCGTCCATGATCTCGTCGGTCGGGAATTCGGCGATCTGGATAACGATCTCGCCGGTCAGCTTGCGAAAATCCTCCGGCAGATGGGCGTACGCCTCCAGCGCCAGGAACTCCATTTCGTCCATCGAGGGCGAGAGTTCGTCGTGCCAGGTGCGGGTCTTGTAGATGCGGGCCATGCTTTGTCCTTTGATCCCGGCATATAGGCTTTCGCACCGTAATCGGCAAATGACACGGGCCGATGCGCCTGCGCCATCCGCGCGGAGAGGAATAAATTCCCCATGTGTCTGCTTGACTCTTGGGATGCGCTCTGGAATCTATAGGGAACATAACAGGAACAATGTGAGTGGAAGCTGACCGTCATGGCGATGACCGCCGTGGCGCGGGAGACTGTTTTTGCCCTGCGCCGCCAGATCGCGAAAATCGAGGGAACGCTGCCCGAGCGCTTGGCTGCGCCGGCCGCCGCGCCCTTTGATGCCGACGTCAACACCGATCTCACAATCGTCCGGCGTGGCATTGCCGCGGCGTTGCCGGATGCGTTCCTGCCTATTGGCGTCGAGCGCCTCGACGCCGCCCTGAGCGGCGGCCTGCCGAAGGCCGCCCTGAGCGAAATCCATGGCACGCAAACCCGCGATGCCGGGGCCGTCGCCGGCTTCGCTTTGTCGCTCACAAGCCTGATCCTCAAGCAAACGCCGGGGCTGCCGGTGCTGTGGATCGGCACATCGGAGATCTTTCGCGAGGCCGGCTTTCCCTATGCCAGGGGGCTTCACGCCTCGTTCGGCATCGAGCCGGAGCAATTGCTGTTTTCCGAGGCACCGAGACTTGTCGATGCGCTGTGGGTCGCCGAGGAGGCGGCCCGGATGACGGCGCTCGCCGCGGTCATCCTCGAAATTCGCGGCAATCCGCAGCGGCTTGACCTGACCGCGACACGCCGGCTGCATGCAAGGGCGCAAGCGGCCGGCCGCCCGGTGTTCCTGCTGCGGCAGGCGGCCGAGCCCGAACCGACGGCGGCACCCGTCCGCCTCATCGTCACGTCGGCACCGGCGGTGCCGCGCGACACCATCGCCGGGCCGCTGGCCGGCTCGATCGGCCGCCCGGCCTTCACCCTCACCATCGGCAAGAGCCGCACGGCCCTGCCTGGACAATTCACACTGGAGTGGAATCCCGATGAATGCGCATTCGACGAAAGAGCGGGCGACGAAAGAGCGGGCGACGAAGGAGCAGGTGGGGGAAGAAACCGGCCAAAGAATCCTGTCCCTGTGGTTTCCCTATCTGGCGGCGGAAAGGGTCCTGCGCCAGCGTCTGGGGCGGTCCTGGCGTTCCCGGCCGTCGGATCACCCATCTCACCCGCCGCTCGTGATCAGCCATCGCGACCGCAACGCACAGCGCATCTCGGCCCTCGACGAGCGGGCTGAGGCGCTGCACCTGAAGCGCGACATGGGCATCGCCGATGCGCGCGCCATGCATCCGTCGATCGACATCGTCGAGGCCGATCCGGAAGCCGACCGCCGCCTGCTCGAAGGCCTTGCCGACTGGTGCGACCGCTACACCCCGCTGGTGGCGCTGGATGGCGCGGACGGCCTGTTTCTCGACGTCACCGGCTGCACCCATCTGTTCGGCGGCGAACGTGCCATGCTGGACGACATCCTGTCGCGCTTCTTCCATCAGGGTTTCGATGTCCGTGCCGGGCTTGCCGCGACGCCGGGCGCGGCCTGGGCGGCGGCACGGTTTTGCGGCGACCGCATCGTTGTGTCAGGCGAGGAGGAAGCGCTGCTGGCACCCCTGCCGCTGGCCGCGCTGCGCATCGAACCGGCGACCCGCACCAGCCTGGAAAGCGTCGGCCTGCGCACGGCGGGCGCCGTCATGGCGGCACCGCGCGCGCCGCTCGCCCGCCGCTTTGGCACCTTGCTGCTCCTGCGCCTCGATCAGGCGCTTGGCCGCCTCGACGAGGCAGTCTCGCCGCGCCTTCCCGTCGCGCCGCTTTCGGTCGAACGCCACCTCGCCGAACCCGTCACCCTGACCGAGGACATCGAACGGCTGGTGGGCATGCTGGCGGCGACCTTGAAAACCGATCTCGAGCGCCGCGGCGAGGGTGCCAGGACACTGGCGCTGCTGCTCTTTCGCGTCGACGGCGCCGTCAGCCGCATCGCCCTCGGCACCTCGCGGCCGATGCGCGAACCCATGCTGATCCAGAAACTGTTCCATGAAAGGTTGGCCGCGCTCGAACAGGATATCGATGCCGGCTATGGTTTCGATCTGGTGCGGCTCTCGGTGTTGGCGGCAGCCACCTTCGACATGCAGCAGGCCGATCTGACTGGCGAAACGACCGACGACGGTGCCGATATCGCGCTGTTCGCCGACCGCATCCGCGCCCGGCTCGGCGAGGGGGCGGTTCTCCGGCCGGTCGCGGTCGAAAGCCATCTGCCGGAGCGTGCCGTCGCGACGATCCCCTTCACCGAAGCGCCGCGCCGGACCACGCCGCCGAAGAAGCCGGACAGGCTGCAGGCGCCACAAACCATTTTTCCGCCGGAACGGCCGATCCGGCTGTTCCGCTCGCCCGAACCCATCGATGTGCCGGCCACTGAAATGCCGGAAGGACCACCGCTGCACTTCCGCTGGCGGCGCGCGCTCTACCGGGTCACGCGCGCCGAAGGGCCGGAACGCATCGCCGCCGAATGGTGGCGCGAGGCAGCGAGCGATCCGATCACGTCAACCCGCGACTATTTCCGTATCGAGGACGCCGATGGTCGCCGCTATTGGCTTTACCGGCAAGGTCTTTACGGCAACACGCAGGTGCCGCCGCGCTGGTTCATGCATGGTGTCTTCGCATGAACGCGCTGACCGTCATTCCCTTTGCCGAGTTCGGCATCCAGTCGAATTTCTCCTTCCTGCGCGGCGCCTCCAAGCCGGAGGAGCTGGTGGTCGCGGCCAAGCTCCTGGGCTTCTCGGCGATCGGGCTTGCCGACCGCAACACGGTGGCCGGCGTGGTGCGCGCCTGGCAGCAGGCCAAGGTCGAAAAACTCTCCTATCATCCCGGCTGCCGGCTGGTTTTTGGCGACGGCACGCCGGACATCCTCGCCTATCCCCAGGACCGCAAGGGCTGGGGGCATCTGTGCCGCATGCTCACCCAGGCCAATCTGCGCGACGAGAACGAAAAGGGCGCCACCCTTCTCCAGCGCAGCGACCTGCTCGAATGGGGGGATCTGATGTCGCTGGCAGTCCTGCCCGGTCTGTCGGCGGGGGCGCAGGACGGTCTCGCCTTGCTTCGGCTGCTCAAGGATCGTTTCGGCAGAAATCTCCGTCTGGCCGTTTCGCCCGACTACGCCGGCAATGACCGTTTCCGCATCGAGCAGGCCGCGGCTCTTGCCGAGAGCGTCGGTATTCCGCTGATGGCGACCAACGACGTTCTCTATCACACCGCCGAACGGCGCCCGCTGCAGGACGTGCTGACCGCGATCCGCCTCAACACCCCCGTCGCCGAGGTCGGGCTGCAACTCACCGCCAATGCCGAGCGCCATCTGAAGCCACCGATGGAGATGGCGCGCCTGTTCCGCAGGCATCCGCAAGCATTGGCCGAGACCTTGCGGTTTGCCGAAAGCCTGGGTTTTTCCCTTGAGGAGCTGAAGCACAACTATCCAGAGGAGACGACTGAGGCAGGCGTCGACCCTCAGACGGAACTGGAGAGATTGACTTGGGAGGGCGCCAGGAAACGTTACCCCGAGGGCATCCCTGACAAAGTGGAAGGACTCATCCGGCACGAACTCGAAATTGTCGGTCAGAAGAAATACGCCCGTTATTTTCTCACCGTTCGCGACATCGTTCGGTTCGCGCGTTCGGAAGAGGTCGGCATTCTGTGTCAGGGTCGCGGCTCCGCCGCAAACTCCGTCATCTGCTATTGTCTGGAGATTACGGAGGTAGATCCTGGCCTTCTGGACGTTCTTTTCGAGCGCTTTGTTTCGACGGAGCGCGACGAACCTCCAGACATCGATGTCGACTTCGAACATGAGAGGCGTGATGAGGTCATCGCCTATATCTACAATAAATACAGCGCCAAACGCACAGCCTTGGCCGCAGCCGTCATCAGCTATCGCGGCCGTTCGGCGCTACGCGAAGTGGCTAAGGCAATGGGCCTGTCGGAAGATGTCAGAAGCGCTTTGGCGAGCACGATCTGGGGTTGGTCGACCTCCGAACTTGGCGAGAAGGAGGCTCACGCTGGCGGCATCAACCGCACCGACCCGCTGGCAAAACTGGTGATCGAACGCTCCAACGATATCATGGGCTTTCCCCGTCATCTGTCGCAACATGTCGGCGGCTTCGTCATCACCAAAGACCGGCTCGATGAGATCGTGCCCATCGTCAAGACGGCGATGGACGAACGCAAGATGGTCGAATGGGATAAGGATGACCTGGATAATGTCGGCATCCTCAAAGTCGATGTGCTGGCGCTTGGCATGCTGTCTTGCCTGAGGCGTGCTTTCGATCTGCTGGAAACCCACTACGGAGTAAGGGACAAGTATGACCGGCGGCTGACCCTTGCGACAATTCCGCAAAAGGATAGCCGCGTTTACGACATGATCTGCCGTGCCGACACATTGGGCGTCTTTCAGATTGAATCGCGTGCCCAGATGTCGATGCTGCCGCGTCTCAGGCCCCGCACATTCTATGATCTGGCCATCGAAGTGGCGATCGTGCGACCCGGTCCTATCCAGGGCGATATGGTGCACCCCTACCTTCGTCGACGGCAGGGAAAGGAGAAGGTCGAGTATCCGAGCAAGGAACTTCAAGCCATTCTGGAGCGAACTCTCGGTGTGCCGTTGTTTCAAGAGCAGGCAATGAAGATCGCGATCGATGCCGGGGGCTTCTCGCCTGGTGAGGCGGATAAGCTAAGACGCGCTATGGCCACCTTTAAGCGCAGTGGCATGATCAAAAACTATGAAACGCTGATGGTCGAAGGGATGGTCAAGAAAGGCTATCAACGAGACTTCGCCGAGCGCTGTTTCAAGCAGATCGAGGGCTTTGGCGAATATGGCTTTCCCGAAAGCCATGCCGCTTCCTTCGCCCTGCTCGTCTATGCCTCCTGCTGGTTCAAGACCTTCTATCCCGACGTGTTCTGCGCCGCGATCCTGAATTCACAGCCGATGGGGTTTTACCAGCCGGCCCAGTTGGTGCGCGACGCAAGCGACCATGGCGTCGACATCCGCGACGTCGACGTCAATTTTTCGGTGTGGGATTGTACGCTGGAAAAGGCGCCGTTCGATCCGGCCCGTATCCTCCCGCGCCATGCCGAGATGCGCGGCGTCATCGAGACGAAGCATGCCGTCCGGCTCGGCTTCCGCCAGATCAAGGGCCTGTCGAAGGAGCGCATGGCGGCCTTCGTCGAACGGCGCGGCTCAGGCTACGGATCCGTCCGGGATGTCTGGCTGCGCTCCGGCCTCGATGTCGGCGAGATCGAAAAACTGGCGCAGGCCGATGCCTTCCGCTCGCTTGGTCTTGATCGTCGCGAAGCGTTGTGGGCGGTGCGCGCGCTCGACGGCAAGAGCGCCGCCGAAAGGCTGCCGCTGTTCGACCAGCCGGCGCTTCGCCTGCGCGAGCTGGAGCCCGAGACGAAGCTGCCGAAAATGCCGCTCGGCGAGCATGTCATCCATGATTACCGCGCGCTCGGCCTGTCGCTGAAGGCGCATCCGGTCGCCTTCCTGCGCGAGCGGCTCGACCGCGCCGGCGTCATCCCCAATGCGAACCTGCCTTCCGTGCGCGATGGCAGGCGCGTCTCCGTCGCCGGCCTCGTGCTGGTGCGGCAGCGTCCCGGCAAGGGCAACGCGATCTTCCTGACGCTGGAGGACGACAAGGCGGTGGCCAACGTCATCTTCTGGCAAAGAACCTTCGACCGTTACCGACCCATCGTCATGGGTGCCCGTTTCGTCAAGGTCACCGGAAAATTGCAGTCTGAATCGGGCGTGGTCCACATCGTCGCCGAGAGGATCGAGGATCTGACGCCCTGGCTGACCGTACTTCTGGAGAAGGTCAGCGGGGCCGAACCAGCGGTTCCTCCGAGAGACCTCGCCAAGGAGCGTTCGGATCACTCCAGCCCCGCCGAACAAAGCGCACCGATCCGGCAGGATCTCGCAACGCTGTCGGAAGAAGCGGAAAGGGTCATGCCCAAGGGGCGGAATTTTCAGTAGTGTCAAAAACTTCGATGGCAGCGGGACAGCACCCCCCTCTGGCCTACCGGCCATCTCCCCCCCAAGGGGGGAGATTGGATGTAGTCTCGGCTTTCGCTAATCTCCACGGTTGCTGGAATGTGCGAAAGCGCCAAAGCTGGCAATCTCCCTCCTTGCGGGGAGATGGCCGGTAGGCCAGAGGGGGGTGCTGTCCCGCCCACCTCGCCAGCCTGTGGTGCAAGAACTCAGCCCGGCCCACCCAAGCGTGGCGGCGGCGGGGCGAGCACGTCCTCCACCGAAAGCGTCCGCGCCTCGGAGGGCAGCATGATCGGGATGCCGTCACGCACCGGATAGGCAATCTTGGCGACCCTGGAAATCAGTTCGCCGCGCTCTGGATCCCAGGCCAGCGGCCCCTTGGTCAGCGGGCAGGCCAGCAGCTCCAGCAGCTTGGGGTCGACCTTCCTCTCGTCACGTCCGTCCGCCATCGCGCCCTCTTACTGCAAACTCGAGCCAAAGTCCTCATTCTCGCGCGCCAGCGCCATTTCGGTGATGGCGATCAGCGTCTCCGCCCGGGTCTTCAGGTCGGCTGCTTCGAGCAGCGCCTGTTTCTCGGCCGGCCCGTAGGGCGCCATCATCGACAGCGCATTGACCAGCATGGCATTTTCGGCGCGGCTGACGCTTTCCCAGTCGGCCTCCAAATCGTTGGCCTGCAGATAGGCACGAAACGCCTTGAGCAGCGATGGCCGGTCGATCTCGTTGTCCGCCTGATCCTCGTCGAGATCGGCAAGGAAAGGCGCGGGCTTGCACTGGCGAAACGGCGTCTTGACCGTCAATTCGTGGGCGATGCGGAACCGGCACACGCCCTGCAGCGAAATTAGGTAGCGGCCGTCGCCACTCTCGGAAAAGGCGATGATGCGCCCGGCGCAACCGACATTGCAGAGCTCCGGCTCGCCATCGCCGCGCAAGGCGCCGTCGAGACTGGGCTGGATGACGCCGATGAGCCGCGAGCCGGCAATCGCCTCGTCCACCATCTGCAGATAGCGCGGCTCGAAGATGTTGAGCGGCATGCGCCCTCCCGGCAGCAAAAGCGCACCCTCGAGCGGAAAGATCGGGATCGTCGACGGCAAATCCTTGGCGAGCCGGTAATGCGCGTTTCCCGCTTGCACCATATTCCTCCGATCGCTTCACCAGAAGCGCGTCATGGCAGTTCTAATCTGGCGCAGTCATGGCCGACGCCAAGCCCGTGCGGCAAAACAACCGGCAAACGGCTCAGGAAAACAGCAATGCCGACAATTTGCGGCGCGCGGCAAGCGTTGCCTCGTCGGTCATGCCCCATGCCTCGAACAGCTGCAGCAATTGCGTCCTGGCGCCATCCTCGTTCCAGCTTCGGTCGGCCTTGATGATGGCCAGCAGATTGTCTGCGGCCGCAGTGCGGTCGCCGTTGGCGTTCTGGATCATGGCCAGATCGAAGCGCGCCTGGTGATCCCCAGGATTTTCCGCCAGCCGGCGCTCGAACTCGGCTGGATTGCCGAGAGCTGCCGCCTGCGCCGCAACCGCCATCCTGGCGCGCAGGGCTGCCAGTGGCGGCGCATCCTTCTTGGCCTCCGGGGCTGTTGCCAAAAGCGCCTCGGCGCCTTCCGTGTCGCCGGCGTCGAACAACAGTTCGCCCAGTCCGGCGATCGCCTCGATCGTCTCCGGCGCCTGCGCCAGGACGGCGTCATAAATGTCGGCCGCGGTCTGCATGTCGCCGGCCTCGCGCGCTTCGGTCGCCGCTGCCAAGGCTTCCGCCACCGGCGGCGCGCCATTGCCCTTGCCGCCGACCTTGGTGATGAATTCGTTGATCTGGCTCTCCGGGATGGCGCCCATGAAGCCATCGACCGGCTGGCCGTCCTTGAAGGCGATGACCGCCGGGATAGACTGGATGCCGAGCTGGCCGGCGATCGAGGGATGGTCGTCGATGTTCATCTTGACCAGCTTGACCCTGCCGCCGGCGGCCTTGACCGCCTTCTCCAACTGCGGCGTCAGCTGCTTGCAAGGCCCGCACCAGGGCGCCCAGAAATCGACCAGCACCGGCTGGCGGCGCGATTCCTGGATGACATCGGCGGCAAAGGCAGCCGTCGTCGTGTCCTTGATCACATCGGCGGGAGCGGCGGGCGCATCGCCAAGCGCGACTTTCGCCGGCGCCGGCGCCGCTCCACCATACTGCACCGAGGTGGTGTACTGGCCGCCATTACCGCCAAAGGAGCCGCCGAACGGATTGTTGTCGCTCATCTCTTTACCCTTCCGTGGCGCCGCCGGCCGGCGGCCAGGCGCCTATGCTTCAGACCATCTGACTCAAGCCATCCATGTGGCGATCACACGGAGACTTTCAAGATAGCAGCATCGTGCCCGGTTGCCTCGACGAATCTGATCAGGTCCCGCGCCGCGATCGATGTCGTCGCCTCATTGGTCAGCGGATGCCCATTGATCACCGCATGCTCCATCAAATCCTTGTCGAGCACGAGCTTGACCCTGTTTGCCGTGTCGTTGATGACGCCAAAGACCGTCACGGCGCCCGGTGTGACGCCGAGCAGCTCCATCAGCATCTCCGGCTTGCCGAAGGAGACCCGGCTGGCGGCGCCGATCACCTGGTGGATCTGCTTCAGGTCGACGACCGCGTCCTCGCCGACGGTGACCAGGAAGAAATTATCCTTCTTGTCCTTCAGGAACAGGTTCTTCGTGTGCCCGCCGGCGATTTCGCCGCGCAACGCCTGCGAATCCGCGACCGTGTAGAGCGGCGGATGGCGCTTCGTCGAGGCGGCAATCCCGAGTTCGGCGAGAAAGGCCATCAAATCGGCTTCGGTCTTCGGCATCGGTTTCGTTCCGTTTCTCAAGCCAGCCGTTTACGGCCAATGGGGCAGCCGACACAAGACCGTCATGCGACATCATGGTGAGCGGCACCGCCCTTCGCGCTGGCGCCCCCGCCGCCCGCCACTCACGCGCCCGCCGGCGGCTTGCCGGCCCCGCGCGGCGTGTCACAAAAAGCCTGCGATTTCCCTGTTGCAATCGCCGCGCTCTTCAGCCATATAGGCCCGGCTTGCGGCCAAGACGCCGTGCGAGCGGGTGTAGCTCAGGGGTAGAGCACAACCTTGCCAAGGTTGGGGTCGAGCGTTCGAATCGCTTCACCCGCTCCAGTTTCCTCCAGGGGACTAAGCATCGAAAAGCCGCGGAACTCCGCGGCTTTTTCGTTTTTGGGCTTGCCTGGCTAAGAGTTTCGGCGGAATTCCCCAGGAGTCACATAAAATTACAGCGAGGAACGGTTCCCGCCTCGCCTCGTTAGCGCTCCATCAACGCAACGATGGAGAAAGCCATGCAGGACATTTCCGGCAAGCACGTCGCTATCCTGGCGACGAACGGGTTCGAGCAATCCGAACTTGAGGTGCCGCTGAAGAAGCTGCGCGAGGCGGGCGCCAAGGTCGATGTCGTGTCGCTCGCAAGCGGCAAGATCAGAGGCTGGGATCTCAAGGACTGGGGCCGAGAAGTTCCCGTCGACAAGACTTTGGATGAGGCGCGAGCGGACGCCTATGACGCGATCGTCCTGCCCGGCGGGGTCATCAATCCCGATCTGCTGCGTGTCGAGCGAAAGGCCCTGGGCTTCATCGAATCGTTCTGGTCGGCCAAGAAGGTCGTCGGCGCGATCTGCCATGCGCCCTGGCTTCTCATCGAGACCGGCATCGTAAGGGGTCGCCGGGTCACATCTTACAAATCGATCAAGACCGATGTGATCAACGCCGGCGGTCTGTGGGAGGACAGCAAGGTCGTTACCGACCAGGGACTTGTCACCAGCCGCAACCCCGGCGATCTCGAGGCGTTCTGCGACAAGCTCGCCGAGGAGATCAGCGAAGGGCGGCACGACAGAAGGGTTGCTGCCTAGCCGGCTGTCCGCCCGGACGCATCGAGTGGAAGGTTACGCCGAGAAAACCGCACCGTTTTCCTCAGGCGCTCTTCGCCCCATCCGCCTTCCGCAGCGACGCCTGATGCACCAGCGAGGTCCAGCTGTTGGTCGAGGCGAGGTGGCAATAGAGCAGGCCGAGCGCGCCTGATTTGCGCAGGTCGAGAAACGCCTCGTCGCTCAATCTGTTGAAGGCCGGCTCGTCGATCACCTGGAAATCGGTGAGGTTGAGCACCTCGCCGCCTTCCAGCGTCACCTTGCTCTGGCGCGGTGAAAACAGGCTGTGTGCATCGATCTTTTCGACCATCTCGCGGGTGGCTCTGAAGTCGATCTGGAACTGGTTGCAGAAGGCGAGCGCCTGTTTGGTCGCTTCGGTCGGCTCGTTGCCGGTGAAGAACGGCAGGATCTTGTCATCGCGGGACGGCGCCGGCAACTGGTCGACGACCCGGTCGCTGGCCCGTTCGACGCACAGCGTCAGCCGGCCGGCCGATGTCGGGTCTTCGGCCAGGATGAAGGGATAGCGGCGGACATAGGCGGGGATGTAGTGCGGCGCGGTCCATTTGCCGTCGGCATCGACGAACAGGTTCTCGTTCTGGCGGACGCCGGTGATGATCACTGGCGACTTGGCCGGGCCGATAAAGACGATCGGGTAGGATCGCATCGCCGCCGGCATTTCCGACGCGACCACCGGAATGGCGTGCGCGGAGCGGGCGAAGCCGAAGTCGCTGCGCGCGGTCAGGCCAAGCGAGCCGTGCCGCGCCGGATTGAGCGCCTCGGGCCTCGAATAGAACAGCGGCAACGCATCGCCCGTCACGTTCGTCTTTGCATCCGCCATCATCCGTCTCCCGCACGCCCATCAGGCTGCCAATGGTCCCGAAGCCGGGATCTATGCTTGTTTGCGCTGCTCTTGGGTCGAAAGGAATCCCGCGCAGGAACAAAGTACTACAGCGTCTCTTGCGCGCATAAAAGGACAGGCGGTGCTGTATTTTGGGATGCGGCGGTCGATTGTCTTGGGGAACACGACCGCCGGCCTGCCCGCCTCTGGACAGCTTGCGGCGAAGCGGCGACAGTGCCTCCGCTGGAGCAAATTCCAGGAAAAGTGTGGAGCGGTTTTCCCTTGGCAATTGCGAAGAAACAAAAGCCGGATCAGCGATCCGGACGCTGAACCGCTCCAGCGGACAGATTGAGGGAAACGGAATGGCGTCGGTGTCGGATTTCGAGCAGGGACAAACCTTCACCGTCGAAGCCGGGGGCCGGCAGATCCCGCTCGAACTGAGCGCGGTCAAGCCCATCGCCGCCAGCCCGCGCCCGGGTGGCGGTTTCTCGCTGCTGTTCAAAGGCCCGCGCGATATCGCGCTGCCGCAGGCGACCTATCTTTTCACGGGGGAAAGCGGCAGCCACGAGATCTTCATCGTGCCGGTCGCCGCCGATGCGGCCGGGCGGCTGTACGAGGCGGTGTTCAACTAGAGGCTTGACGCAGGGAGGGTCTGATCGCTTCGAAATTAGCTGAAGCCTCTCCTCTTCGTTCGTCATCCTAGGGTCTGCGCCGCGTCGCTCCGCTCCTTGCTCCGCCCTAGGATGACGAAGCTGGTGAGAGCCGCCGCTTGCGATGCTCGCCGTCACATACCAGCCCCGCCGCCCCCGGCGCACAGTCCATCAGGTCATAAACGCCCTTGTCCTCGACGACCGCGAAGCCCAGCGCGGCATAAAGCCGTCTCGCCGGATTGTGCTTCTCGACATGGATCGATGCTGATTTGCCGGCTAACCATGCCTCGTCGATGAGGTCACAGAGCAGTGCGGTGCCGTAGCCCTTGCGGCGATGATGCGGCAGGAAGGCAATGTCGATGATGCGGTGCTGGCTTGGCCAGCGCTCGACATAGAGGCGGCCGATGTCTTCGCTATCGCGTTCCACCACCAGCCAGTCGGCCTCGGGATAGTGTTTTCGGTAATGCGCATGCTGGGCCTGGAACTGCATGCCGAGGAATTCGGCCTTCTGCGCCTCGCTCCACGACGTCACTGCGAGTTCTTCGAAGCGGGTCGAGGCATAGAGCCGCGACAGGAACGGCAAATCCGCTTCCGTCGCAGCGCGGAAGCCGAGCCCGGCCGTGTCAGACCGGGGCCAGACCGGACGGGCCTGCTTCGCTTGCGCCACGCTGGCGTAAATCAACCGTCAGACCGGCGGCGTCAGGTCGCGCACGACGACGATCTGCTTGAGATTGTTGTCGGTCAGCGACGTCCAGTTATACTCCCATTCGGAACTGTCGATGCCCATCTGGTTGATCGTCCACAGGCCGTTGGTGCCGTCCGGCATGAGCGCCAGGCTGAACAAAGCGAGCCGGCCGTCGGCATTGTAGTTGAGCGTCAGGCGCGTCGAGCGAAGGGATGCGCCGAAATCGCGCCATCCCGACCAGTTCTGGGTATAGGCATCCCATTGCGCGTTGAATTGGAGGAAGTGCTGCTGGTCGGCGGCGACCAGCACGATATCGCCGTCGCCCTGGATGCCGGCGGCAAGCGCAAGGTTGGGCGCCCTGGAGTAGCCGGGTGTCGCCCACTGCGTCCACGTATCCGATCCGGCGGGCATCTGGCGCGTGTGCAGCACCTGGCCGTTCTGGGTCAGGGCGAACAGATTGGTGGCGCCCAGCGGGCCGACGACCGGCGCCATCTCGATGAAGCCACCTGTCTGGGTCGTGTCGATCTGCACCCAACCCGTCCAGTCGGCGGCCTTCAGGGCCTGCGCCTTCGCCTGCTGGCAGCGATAGAGATGCAGGTTCGAATTGATGCCGAACAGGGCGATGCGGCCGTCGCCCTGGCGTATCGCCGAAACCGTCACCAGCCCGCCGGGGATCTGGATCCAGTCGCTCCACGGTTTGGCCGGCGGCGTCAGCACGTCGACGGTGACGACGATCGGTGTCGTCGTGCCCGGCGGCGTGATGGTTTTCTGCACCTGCACGATCTGGTCCGGATTCTGGTAGATCCACCAGATGCGGCCCTGATTGTCAGTGACGAAGACCTCGATGCGGCCGTCGGCATCGCGCGCCATCGAAAGCTTCTGATAGGAGGTGGCGCCGGGCGGCGTGCCGATGCCCATCGGCGCGGTCCATTTCTCGACCGGGCCGATCTGGTTGGCGTCTTCGGTGATGAAGGACAGATTGGTGGTTCCCGATGGCTGCGCGACCACGGCGACACGGCCGTCCTTGGTGAGGCCCGCCGTCATGATCACCCAGGCGCCGGGCGCGATGAACGACCAGGCCGAAGGCCATGGCCCGTTCGGCGAAAGCTGCGCCTTCTGGATCAACTGCCCCTTGGCGGAATCGATCCCCACCACCATCAGCCGCGACAGTTCGAAAAACGACGTGCCGGCCGGCTTGTGCTGGTAGACGGGCGCGGGACCGGAGCGCACCGGACGCCCGCCATCCCTGGCCTTGGAAGCCGCCCTTGGCGCTGGCGTCTTCGCGGCGGGGGCTTTCGACTCTGATGCTGCTTTCTTGGCCATCGTATTGGTCCCTGCCCTGTTGGCTCGGAATTCAGGTTCTTGGTGGGAAGACGCCTTGCAGTGCGATGCAGAAATAGAGCGTCAGATAGGGCTGCAGATTGTTGTGTGGCAGGTCGCCGCCGGCGGGGGGGAGCGATTGAGGACTCATCTGCGTCAGGTTGGCCGCCGGGGTATAGATTGTTGCGTTGGTGGATTTGGCCAGGCTTCGCGTCGATGACGGCGCATTGAGCTCGCCCAGATCAATGTCATGGTCGCGCATTGCGTGAGTGTGGTTAGGAATTTCCGATTCGAGCAGGGTTACCGTTTCCGTACCGCCAGGCTCGCCAAGATCGTGCAGGGACAAGCCCGGCCCCTGACCCCAGAACATCGGCGCACGGCCTTGCAGATCGGGCAAAGCGAAATTGGACTTGCCGTCGCCGCCATAAGTGGTGCCTAGCAGCGAAAACAGCGCCGTGTTCTGCGACAGCGGCAGCAACTGCCCGTCGCACCACGCCCAGCCCCTGGGCGCGAAATTGAACGGAAAGATCCGGATTTCGGCGACGAACGGGTCAGCCATGATGTCCTCTCAGGTGGGCGACGGAAAGATGCCGAAAAGTGAAATGATAAAGCTGATGCAAAGATACGGCTGGAAATTGTTGTGCGGCTGGCTGCCGCCAACGGCTGTTACAGCCTGCTGGGCCATGTTGGTATCGGTCGTGTCCTGGATGTAGGGCAAGGCGCCACCGCCAATCTGTGCAACGACCTTCCCGCTGGGACTGGTATCTTGACCAATATTCAGGGACGCGACCATTGGATGGCTGTGTGAAGGAATCTGGGAAATTGTCATATTGACTTCCTCCACGCCTCCCGTCTCCGCGAGGATAAAGCCGTTGCCCTGATGGAGCGGAACACGGCCTTGCAGGTCGGGCAGCGCAAAGGTGCTCTCGCCATCGCCGCCATAGGTTGTGCCAATCAGCTGGAAAAGTGTCTCGTTCTCCGAGATCGGCAGCAATTGTCCCTCGCAGAACATCCAGCCGGCCGGCGCGAAGTTGCCGGCAAACATGCGTATCTCGCCAACGTAAGGCTGTGCCATGGTCGCGCCTCCTTAATTTGGCGAAGGAAAAATGCCCTGCAGGGCGATGCAGAAGCTCAGCGTCAGGAACGGCTGCATGTTGAGATGCGCCTGACTGCCGCCAATACTGGCAATTGTGCTCGGGCTCAGCGTCGTCACGTTCGCGAAGTCGCTATACAGCCGCCCCGGAACCACCCCCAAAACGTTCCCAACACCATCTTGGCTACTACCGGTGTTTGTGCTGGCCTGCGCAAAATGAACGTGTGTCGGCATTTCGGAAATCGACAGCGTGTGGTTTTGCTCGCCACCGCGCTCGCCAAGTGTGTGACTGCTTCCGACGTGGATTGGGATACGTCCCCGATAATCGGGCAGTGCGAAATTGACCTGGCCGTCACCGCCGAAAGTGGTTCCAAGCAGTGAAAATAGCGCCTGGTTCTGGTTGATTGGCAAAAGCTGCCCGTTACAGAGCGCCCAACCCTTGGGCGGGAAGACAAATGACATAATCCTGATTTCCGATAGAAATGGCTCGGCCATGTCTCGCGCCCTCATTAGATATCAGTAGAATACACGGAATGACACAAAAGTCTACTTGGCTCTCTAACAAAATAGGACTTTATAAAATAATAGACAGTATTTAAATAACGAGAGGCGCAGGAAGACAGTACACATCCAAGGCTGTAGATCATCGCACCAAGATCACGGCACTGAACCGGCCGAGTGGTGGCCTTTCTACCTCATCAGCGTCGTCATCACGGGAACGGCGGCGTGGCGAGCCCGGCAAATCCGGTCGAGTCGGCCGTCGCAGTTGATGCAGAAACAACTGTATTGCGGCTGTTCAGATAGGCGATGGCGGCGGCCAGATCCGTGGGGGCCCCGGCATAGCCACTAAGGTTGATCGTCCCGTTGTTGCGTTGACGTACCCGGATGTCGCCGGCCGCCATGGTGCCGCCAAGCGAATGCGTGAAGGTGTTGGCCAGAGCGCCGGCGCCGCCTATGTTCAAATCGATGGATGAACCATCTCCCGTCGGCGACGTGATGCCCGACTGAACGAGAATGCCAGCGACTGCATTTCCGGCGCCATCCAGTTTGATGTCAATCGCGTTGCCGGTTATCTGGGCCAGGATGCTGCCGGCGCCGTCCTGTCCGGTCTGGACAAGGATGGCGCGTTGCGAGCCGGCATAATCGATGGTGTTGTTTTTGATCCCGACCCGCATGGCGCCGCCGCCGGCATTGATTACCGATATGCCATCAGCTGTCAGCCCGTTTGCGACCGTGATGGTGTTGTTTTCAATTCGAGCGTCAAAAGTGAAGCCGTTGTCGAACGCCGAGCCGAGTAGGCTCACCACGACGAAGTCGCCCGTGGCCGTACTGCTCAGCGTGTTGCCGGTGGCGACGAGGCTCACATCGCTGTTGTCCCCGGCGCTGACGGACAGCTGATCGTTGTTGCTGCTCGACGTGCTGTTGATGACGTTCAGGTTCATCGTGGAACTGTCGAACGCATCGGCGACGATACCACCGCTGAAGTTGTTGCTCGAATTGGCACCCGAGAAGTTGATCGTGGCGTTCGACGTTCCACGGATGCCGAACAGATACCCGCTGCCAAGCACGGCGCCGGTCGAGCTGCCGCCTGAAATCGTCAGCGCGAGCGTGCCGGACTGGGTCTGCAGCTGGAAGTTGTCGTCGCCGCTGCCCATGATCGTGGTGTTCGTGACCGCGCTGATGCCGGACATGTTGTAGAAATGGATGCCGTCTTCATCCGCGCCATTGCCGGCATTCGATATGCTGCTGTTGCTGAGTGTGAAGTTCGAAACGGTATTGCCGTTGATGCCTTGCTCGGCGCCGCCCGAAATGGCGATCCGGTCCAGCGTCGCCGTAGAGACGTTTTGAAGGTGGATGGCCGCGTTGGTCGCGAGGTTGTCACCGGTC
The DNA here is from genome assembly GCF_040321265.1 of Mesorhizobium sp. M0491. NCBI lineage: Bacteria > Pseudomonadati > Pseudomonadota > Alphaproteobacteria > Hyphomicrobiales > Phyllobacteriaceae > Mesorhizobium > Mesorhizobium sp. M0491. The sequence goes on along the minus strand of NZ_JAMYRE010000031.1, from coordinate 37,935 downwards.
GAAAGCCCCGAATTGTCGGCATCGAGATCGTCGGTGCCGGCATTGGTGAAATTCATGTTCTTCAACGTGATGTTGCTCGCGCTGATGAAACTGGCGCCGCGCCCGGTTGTGTTCTGAATAGTGCCGCCCGAGCCGGCGGTGGTGCCGACGCCTGTAACGGTCAATCCAGCCGAGCCCGTATTGTTGAGCACGATGCCGTTGGTGCCGCCATTCGCCGAAATGCTCTGGAAATTCAGCCCGCTGGCACCGATCGTCGTGTTGACGACGTTGAGCGCCGTGCCTGTGCCGGAGGTGATCGTGTTGCCGGTGCCCTGCACCGTCACCGTGCCGCCGCCCGTGGCGCTGAAGCCGCCGCCGCTCGTTGTGTTGATAATCAGCCCGCCATTGGTGAAGCTGATGGTCGCGCCGGGGTTGCTGGTCAGAATGACGGCGGCATTAACACCGGTCGAGAGCGTCTTGACCGCGCCGCCGAAGTTGATCGTGCCGCCGGCGTTGCTGAGCACGGCAATGCCCAGCCCGCCATCGCTGCGAGTGATCGTGCTGGCGCTGTCGAAATTGACCGAGCCGCCGGCCATGCCGCGGATGTTGGCGACATTGCCGCCAGGGTTGGTGATGTCGACATTGTTCAGATTGACGACCGCGCTGACGTCGTCATTGCCTGGCGTGCCCTGGTCGCCATCGACGACGAAGGCATTGTTCGCAGCCCCCGCGTCGGTCTGGATGGCGACATTGTTGAAGGTGTAGGTGCCGGTCGCGTTGTTCAGCGAATCGCCGAGAATGGTGATGCCGGCCGTGCCCGTCAGGCTGGCATTGTTGACGGTGACGCTGCCCGCCGCCCCGTCGATCACAATGCCGGTGCCGCCGGTGTCGTTGAGCCCGTTCGCCACGGCGGTGGTGAAATTCACCGAACCGCCGGCGGTGTCGGCGACGACGATCATGCGCTGGCCGGCGGTGGCTTGCGTGATCGTGCCGGCATAGGTGACGGTGGCGGTGCCGCCATTGACGTTGAACGCCGTGCCGCTGGGGCTGATGATCGAGGTGCCGGTGCCGAAATTGAACGTGCCGCCCGAGCCGTTGAGGATGTCGACGCTGGCATTGCCGCCATTCAGCGTCGTCGTGCCGACGAAACTGTAGATGCCGTCCGCATTGTCGAACTGCAGGCCGGTGCCGTTCGTCGCCGACAGCGTACCGGTAGCGAAGTTGAGCGTGCCGCTGTGGCCGCCCGCGACGCTGACCAGGGTGGCATTGTTCGCCTGGCTGACATTGCCGGTATAGTTGAGGTTGGCGGTGCCGCCGCTGACAGCGATGGTTGCCGCGCTGCCGCCGACCAGCGTGCCGGTGCCGAGATTGATCGTCCCCAACCCGATGACGTTGGTGAGGACGACGGCGCTGTTGCCGCCGGCGCCGTTGCTGGTCGAGGAAAAATTCATGCCGGTGGCCGCGACGGTGACGCCGCTCAGGTTCATCGCCACACCGGTGCCCGTGGCGATGGAGTTGCCCACGCCGGTGACGCTGACCGTGCCGGAGCCCGTGGCATTGAAGCCGGCGCCTGCCGAGGTCACGATCGCCAGACCGCCGCCGTTGAAATTGACCGTCACCGGGGCGCTGTTGCCGGCAATATCGACGCCAAGCCCGCCGCCGCTCATGCCGATGGCGTAGCTGGCGCCGCTGATGTTGTAGGTGCCGCCGGTATTGGCGGTGATCGATATGCCGGTGCCCCCACCGGTAAAGCTGTTCGAGGCGCCGGACACCGTCACCGTGCCGCCTGCATTGTTGTTCAGCGATACGCCCAGCCCGCTGGCCGTCAGATTGCCGCTCAGTGCGACGAGGCCGGCGCCGGCAAGCCGGCTCTGGACATTCAGCGCCGGACTGAATGCGCCCGAATTGTTGACCGTGCCCGAATAGCTCACGGCAGCCGTGCCGCCGACGACATTGAAGGACGCGCCCGTCGCCCCGCTGAGCGCGCCGGTGCCGAGATTGAGCGCTCCGCTGACATTGGTCAGGCTGACATTGTTGACGCCGCCGGCCGACGAGGTCGAATCGAACGCGATGGTGGCGGCGACACCGGAGAGATTGATCGCTGTGCCGCCGGTTGCGTTCACCGTCTGGGCGGCAGCCGTAGCGGTGATGCCCATCGTGCCGCCGGTGGCGAGAATGCCGGTTCCGGCGGTGGTGTCGATGGTGACGCCATTGGTGAAGCTGGTTGTGCCGCCGGCCTGCGAGAGACCAACGCCGCTGGTCGTGTCGATGTTGGCGAGACCGGTGACGTTGAGCGTGCCGGTCTGGACTCGGATGCCGCCGCCTGTGTTGGGGACGGTGACATTGTTCACCGTCACCGTGTTGAAGTTGAAGGTGCCAGTGTTGGTGTTGATGGCATCGATGCCGAAGCCCGTCGTGTTGGTGATGCTTGTCCCGCCGGTGACGGTGAAGGTCCCGGCGACGCCGTCGAAGATGATGCCGCTGGCGCCGCCTAGGGCGCTGACGGTGGCAAACGTCATGTTGACGGTCAGCGGATCGAGATCGAATGCCGCGCCGTTGTTGGTGGTGACCACGCCACCGCTGTTGTTCAGCGTGAAATTGGTGGTTTTGGTGTTGGCGATGACACCGGTGCCGCCATTGTTGGCAAGGCTGAGCGTGCCCAGATCAAGGGTACCGCTGGTGTTGGTGAAACTGAGGCCATTGCCCTGCACGCGAGCGCCTGGGTTACCGATGCCGAGCGTGCCGGCACTGACCGTGCCGCCGGCGCCGTCGGAATCGAAGCGGACATTGTTGAAGGCGATGCCGCCGCTGCCGGCGCCGCCGGTCACCTTGTTGCCGGCAAACGACCTGATCGCAATTGAGTTGTCGGTTGCATTGATGTTCTGACCGGCGAAGGACGCTGCGAGGCCGGAGCCGGTCGATTGCAGCGTGTTGCCGTCAATCGACAGCAGAAGCGTATTGGCCGGAGCTCCCGTGGTGGAGAAATCGAGCGCGTTGCCGCCGGCGGCGATGGTGTTGTTCCTGACGAAGAAACTGGAGGCGCCGGTGGCGTTGGCGGCAACGCCCGCACCGGAACCGAGATTGCTGACGATCAGGTTCTGGATGCCGCCCGTGAAGATGCCGCTGCCTGATGTCGCCAGGTTGATGACCTGCGTGGCGTTGTTGCTCTGCAGGACCGGCCGCAGCGTGTCGATGCCCCCCGGCGCCGAAATGATCGGCGAGTTCTGCACCGTGGTGAAGTGGAACGCGGCGGAGGCGCCGCTGCTGGTGTCGACACCGAGCTGCGAAACATCGACGGCCGCGTCGCCGCTCTTGAAGGCGAGCAGCACCTGCCCGTCATCGAGGTTGAACGTGGTGCCGCTGAGGTCGATGGTTTCCTGGGCGCCGTTGACGTTCTTGTCGATCAGCACCACGACGTTGGCCGTGGAAGCCTGTGCGCCCGCGTAACTGCCCGGATTGGCGAGGCTGCCGTCGCCGGTGCCGCCTTCGGTGACGTAGTAGACGCTGATCGATGACAGGTTGGAAACGTCGCCGGTGAAATTGACGTCGTTGAAATTGTAGTCGCCATTGGTCGGCAAACTATCGGTGGTGTGGATGACGTGGCCGCCGGTGGTTGCGATCGACGACTCGGCCGGGCCGGCGCCGTCGCCGAACACCAGCCTGGCGTTGGTGGCGCTGGAGAACTGCACGCCATAGCCGACATTGGCGATAGTCGATTTCTGGCCGGCCGGATTGTTGTTGACGGTGTCGCCGAGCTGGATCGTGCCCGTGCCGGTGGTGCCGGCCATGTCGATTCCGATCGTGCCGGCGAAGCCGCCGCCGTCTACATCAAAATCGTCCGCGGTGATGTTGCTCGCGCCGAGCGCCGCGCCGTTGAGGTCGAGGCCGACCGCATTGGCGGCATTGAGCCCGATGGTCAGGCTGGCGAAATTCAGCGTCGAGCCGAGCGTGCCAGAGACCTGGACGCCGGTCGTGGTGACGCCCTGCAGGTCGACCGCGCCGAGATTGAGGGTGCCGCCGCTGACATTGTTGAGCGATATGCCGGTCGCCGCGCCATTGACCGAAATCGTATCGAACTTGATACCACCGGCGCCGACCGTCGCGCCTTTCGCCCCGGCGACGACCGCCGTCGCGTCGCCAAGCTTCAGCGCCGTGCCCGTGCCGGTGGTGATGGTGTTGCCGTCGCCGGTGACGCTGATCGTGCCGGGGCCAAAGGTGCTGGCGGTGAAGCCGGCGCCGCTGCTGGTGGTGATGACGAGGCCGCCATTGGTGAAGTTGAGCGTGCCCCTGGTCTGCGGGTCCATCACGTACGACGGTGCCTTGACGATGGCATCGTTGGCGCCGGTGTTGAATATCTTCGACGTACCAGAGAAGGTGACCGTGCCGTTGGCCGAGCCGCCGATGGCGACACCCTCGCCACCGCTGTGATCGATGGTGCTCGAAATATCGTATATGCCTTCGGCATGGCCAAAGAAGTCGAAGGCCGTCGATGACGTGGTGGAAACGACGGAACCGCTCATGTTCAGACGGGTCGCATCGCCGCTGGCGCTTATCACCGATCCCGCACCGACCGTGATCGAACCTTTGTAGGTCAGCGTGGTGAAGGCCAGGTCATTGCCGCCGCCGAGGCTGATAGCCGAGACGGTGGTGTTCGTGATGCTGGCGCTGCCGTTGACGCCGACGTTGACGGTCCCGCCCTGCGAGCTCTGTATGATGCCGAACTGGCCGCCATCGATGGTCAGGGTGGATCCGGCGACATTGGCGATGTTGACGGTGCCAACCTCGGGACCGCCGATATCGAACCCGGCATATTGGACGTCGAGATCGATCGTGCCGGTGAAGTTGACCTCCCCGGTGCCACTCAGGGCGTACAGCCAGGCGCCGGTGTATCCAGTATCCCTCAGGCCGCCGATGTTGACATCCCCGACGAGATTGGCGCCCAACAGCGTCACGCCGGCACCGCCGGGGTCGCCGGGAAGAGCAGGGATCGTGGAGTCCGCCGAGATGCTGTCGAAGGTAATGCCGGCGCTGCCGACATTGGCACCATACACCACAAGTCCGTCGCTGCCGGCATTGATCTCGTTGCCGGCGCCGGTGACGGTAATGATGGTGGAGGTTGCGCCAGCCGGGCCTAAATCGCCAATTGCGACGAAGCCCGCCCCGGTCATTGTCGTTATAGCAAGGCCACCATTGGTGAAGTCGATCGTGCTGTTGGTATTGAGTGCCGGGACGGCTGAAGCGTAATTGCCAATGATGCCCAAGCTCACGCCGTCCGTCGCGCCCGAGCTGATCACCTTGCTGGTGCCCGAGAAGGTGATCGCGGCCGCGTCGTTGCCGGCAACGACGATGTTGCCGCCGGCCGCCGCATTGGTATCGGTGAGATTGCCCGACAGCGTCACCGAGCCGCCGGTCATGCTCTGGATCGACACCGCGGCGCCCGTGCCGTTGCTGGCGATCGTGCCGCCATAGGAAATCGTCGCGTTGCCGCCGCTGGCTGCGGTCCCCGAGCCGACATTGAACGACGTGCCCGAACCGGTGTTGGTCAGCGTACCGGTGCCGAAGCTTGCCGTGCCGCTGAGGTTCTGCAGGTCGACGCCGCTGCCGGAAGCGAATGTGGCACTTGTCGAGGCGAAGTTGATACCGGCCGTGATGCCGTCGAGCGCCGCCGCCTGCGCGTTGGTGGCGTTGATCGTGCCGGTCACGACATTGACCGTGCCGCCGCCGGTGGCGCTGAACGCTGTCACGCCGTTCGTGGAGACATCCAGATCCGCGAAGGTGATGACAGAGCCCGTATTGCCGGTCAGCGAAACGCCGCTGCCGTTGACCGTCGCCTTGTCGGCGAAATCGACCGTGCCGCCGGTGCGGTTGGCGATCGAGATGCCGCCGCCGGTCAGCGTGCCCGCCGGTCCGCTGTTGGGCAAGGTGCCGCGCGTGACCGTGATGTTGCCGGTGCCGCCATCGACGTCGAGCAGCGTGCCGGCAACGTTGATGTTGTTGTCTGTGATCGACAAATTGCTGTCGAGGCCGGCAACCTTGAACGCCGTCTGGCCGGTGGCGACATTGCTGACCGTGACGCCCTGGATGACGATACCGCCGACATTGCTGAAGCCGGCAGCATTCTGGTCGATGGTGAAGACCGAACCGCTGCCGCCAGTGAAGTCGAATGCGGTGTCGCGCACCTGATTGCTGCCGAGCAGCTGCAACGTATCGCCGCCCGTGCTCTTGACCACGCCCTCATTGCCGGTGACGTTGCCGCCGGTGGCGCCGAGATTGCCCTGGACATTGATCGGCTGGATGGTGCCGGAGGTGATGATCGAACTGCCGTTGCCGAAGCCGGCGATCGACTGGCCCGAATCGAGCGTGAACGGCATGGCGCTCAGATCGACCGTGCCGACAAAGGCGAAGGTCAATGTGCCGGTCATGGCATCGGCCTGGGCGGCCGTGACCGTGGTCACCGCGGCGCTGAGCCCGTTGGTGCCGGCAGCGATCACGCCACCGTCCTGGGAAATCATGACGACCCCGCCGACCGCGCTGGCCAGATTGGCGCTGCCGGTGAAGGCGACATCGTCGAAATCATAATTGCCGAGCGTCGGATCGAGCCCGATCGTGTTGACCGTGTAGCCGCCACTGGCCGCGCTGATGAAGGATTCCAGCCCGTCGCCCGCATTGCCGTCGCCAAAGGTGAAATTGGCGTTGGCCGACGTCGCCGTTGTGCCGCCGGACGACAGTTCGACGCCGACGCCGACCTTCGAGATGCTGGAGCCCTGCAGGAAGGTGATGGTCTTGTTGCCGATGGTCGACGACAGGTCGATGCCGCGCGAGGTCAGGTCGTCGGTGCCGGTGATCGTCGTCACGCCGAAATCGGCTGTCGTTGACGAACCGCTGAAGTCGATGCCGGTCTGGTTGGCGCCGGCGCCCAGCGTCACATTGGTTGTTCCAAATGTGACATCGGCATTGGTCAGGGCGAAGTTGATGCCGGCTGGACCTACGGTCGAACCCATCGTCACGCTGGTGGTGCCGAAGGTGACGGCGCCGGCATTGTTGGTGATGTCGATGCCATTGCCCGTGGCGCCCGACACGGTCACCGCCCCGAAGGTCGCCGATGCGGTGCTGGCGACATTGGCGACGGCCAGGCCAGTAGCCGTCGCGCCGGTGATCGACAGCGGAGCTGTGACGTTCAGCGTCGCGGTGCCGGCAAGGCCGGTGACGACGGCGCCACCGCCGCCCGTCGCAGACAGCGTCGAGCCGATGAAGCTGATCGCGCCGCCGACCGGGGGCAGCGACGAGCCGATCGCGAAAAGATTGCCGGTGCCGGTCGAGGTGATGCTGCCGCTGAAGGTCACCGAGCCGCCGGTGGTGCCGTCGACCTTGACCGCCGTGCCTGGCGCGGTTGCCGAGCTGAATATGTTGGCTGCTACACCGATTGTCGCGCTGCCACCGGAAATGACGACACCGTCGCCAACGCCCGAATTGGTGATGGTGCCACCGAGGATCGTGATCGAGCCCGTGTTGTTGGTCAGGCTGACATCGGTGCCCGCGACATTGGTCGTCACCAGATTGGTGATGGTGAAGGTCGATGACGAATCGTTGATTGCAACGCCGTTGATGCCGGCACCGGTGCCACCGATAGTGACATTGCCACCCAGGAACTGGCCGCCCGAGACGGCATTGAAATTGAGCGCTGTGGCTGCCACGACGCCTGTCGTGATGCTGTCGAACGCCATGCCGCCGGTGCCGATGGTGACGCCGTCGAGATAGATCGCGTGGCCGGTGCCGGTGGTGATCTGCTCCGTGCCTGCGGCCGCGACTGTGATCGTGCCGCCCCCGGTGGCGCTGAAGCCGGTGCCGATCGTCGTGGTCAGATCCAGCCCGCCGGTGAATTTGATTGTGCCGCCGGTGTTGCCACTCAGGTTGATCGCGAAGGCGGTGGCGGTGCTGGCGGTGATCGCTCCGCCGAACGTGGCGCTGCCGCCGCTCATGCCGGAGATCGTCACCGCGCTGGTAGCAGCGGTCTGGTTGATGGTGCCGTTGTAGGTCACGTTGGGCGTCGAGTTGCTGATGGAGAAGGCGTTGCTGCTCGTGTTGGCGATGGAACTCCCGACCCCGAAGGTCAAGGTTCCGCTGGAACCGCCGACGATGCCTATGCCTACGCCGCCGCCGGTGATGTCGAGATCGTCGAAGGTGGCGATGCCGTCGAAATTGTTGGTGGACAGCGCGGCACTGGTGGCGTTGGTGATCTTGGTGTTGCCGGTGAAATTGACGGTCGCGCTCGAACCGACAAGCGCGATGCCGGTTTGAGATGCGGTCTGGACGGTCAGGTCGTCGACCGAGACCGTACCGGTCACTCCATCGAGGAAGAGGCCGGTAGCGACATTGCTGACCGTCACGCCTTGGACGGTCAGGCCATTGATGCCCAGGCCGTGTATGCCGGCGGCGGCGCCACCGGAAATATTGAAATCGAGCAACGTGTTGCCGTTCCCCAGCGTCACGACATCGCCGCCGCCGGAACTGGTCAGCGTTGCCGCGCCCGCGGAATCCGAGATGGATTCGTCGTGATGGACGTTGGTGCCGGTGACATTCAACGGCACCCCGCCGAGCGAGAACTCGCGGCCGTTGCCGAACGAGGCCAGTTCCTGTCCGTCGCTCAGCGAGAAGCCGGTGGCGTCGTCGATTGTGCCGCGGTTGACCAGCACAATGATGGCGTCGCTGGCGGTAATGCTGTCGGCATAATCGATCGAGGCGAGGTCGGTGATCGACGTGCCGCCGCCCGAAGCCCCGGCCGCGACGAAGATGTAGTTGCGCAGATCGTAAAGTTGCGGGCCGGTAAACTGTGTCGTGCCGAAGGCGTAGTGGCCGCTGCCCTCATTGAGCCCGCGCGCATCGAGCGAGGCGGTGATGCCGGAGATGGAGCTGGAATCGCCGCCGAAGGTAAATTCGGCGTTGGCCGTGGCCCCCGGCGTGCCGGCTATGCCCAGCCGCACGCCGGTATCGACATTGGTGATGACGCCGCCAACGGTGATGGTGATGACCGCCCCGCCAACACTCGGTGAGGTCAGGTCGATGCCGATCGAGCCGGCAGCACCGGTGCCGGTGATGTTGAGCGACTGCGCGGTGAAATTGGTCCTGGATCCGGAGAAGTCGAGGCCGGTGCCGACACCCAGTCCGGAGATGACGATGTTGCCGGCGACCACCGCCGCATTGACGCCGGCAAACGAGATGCCGTCGGCGCCGGGGTTGGTGATGCTGATGTCGCCGAAGCGGATCGTCGCCGGCGAATCCGAAATGGCGATCGCTGGTCCGGTCGTGTTGGAGATCGTCGTCGCACCGTTGACCGTGAAGCTGCCCGCGACATTCTCGAGCACGACACCCGACGTGCCGCCGCTCTGGCTGATCGAGTCCAGCACCACATGAGCGGTGATCGGATCGATGAAGACGGCGGTGCCGCCATTGCCCGATATTGTGCCGCCGGTGGTGGTGAACGTCCCGCCGGTCGAGGTGCCCTGCACGGTGATGCCGCGGTCGGTATTGTCCTGCGCATTGACGGTGGCGAAGGTGTAGGTGCCCTTGCCGGTGATATCGAGACCGTCGTCGAGATTGCCCTGCAGCAGCGTCGTGCCGGTGAAATTGTAGGTGCCGTCGCCGTCGATGTGCAGACCGTCGAGGCCGTTGCCGGTGGCGGTGAAGTTGGAGCCGGTGATGCCGGTCGAGCTGCCCGTGAAGTCGGCGCCGTTGCCGCCCGCACCGGTGACCGTCACATTGGTCAGCGTCGCGCCGGTGATGTTGTTGCCCAAAATGCCGTTGGCGCCGCCCGTGATGGTGATGCCGTTGAGCGTGTTGCCGTTGCCCAGCGTGATGACGGGGTTGACGACGTTGGTGCCCTGGATCGTGCCGTCGCTGCCGCCCAGGTTGAAGGTGCTGGTGCCGCCACCGAACAGCCTGGCGGTGACGCTTTCGCCGCCGCCGATGACGGTCTGGCCATTGGCGAGCGTCACGCCGCCGGTCGTCAGATTGCCGTTGCCGCCAAGCGCGACGACAAAGCCGTTCGCACCCGACTTGGTCACGGCGTCGTCCAGCGTCGTCGGGTCGGCCAGCGTGCCGGCGCCGGCGAGGCCGCCGTCGGCGAAATAGAACTTGCCGAAGGCGGCACTGGTGGCGGCGTTGATGGCGATGCGCGTGGTCGTGCCGCCGGTCAGCGTCTGCGACTGGACGCGGACGCCGATGTCGCCACGCACCCGTTCGTTGACGCGCTTGCGAAGGCCTTCGCTGACCGGATAGACCGGCTCCGCCCCGCTATCGGTCCCGTCTGCATTGTCCGAGCCGCTGCCAGGATTGAACGGGATGTTCAGCCGCACACTGCCGGCGAACTGGGTGTCGTCGCGATTGTCGTTGCGGACCTCGCCGGCGAAGACCAGTTCCGTGTTGCTGCCGAAGACATCGCCGATCGTATACTCGAACCCGGCCTTGGCGCCGGTGACGCTGCCGTCGTCGCCATGCGGATCCTCGAAATGATAGCCGCCGATGTCGAGCCGCAGCGAATGCTTGTCGGGCAGGGCGACCGGCACCTGCGCACCGATCTCGCCCTCGATGCCCCACGCCGCGTAGTCGCGGTGGTCGATGACCGAGATCTGCTCGATCAGCTGGTTGCTGACCATCGACAGGGTCGAGCTGGCCGAGTGATCCGTTGAATCGCCCTTGATCGGCAGATAGACGTTCACATGCGCATCGAAATGAGGCGTGATCGCCTCGGCGCCCAGCGTGGCGGCGGTGAACTGGGTGGAGTTGTAGTTCTCGATGTTGAGGTAGGCGTGGCCGCCGATCATCAGGTCCGGGTTGACGATGCGGCGAATGCCGAGGCCGACATCCTGGCCGAAACCATCCTTGAAATCGTGCTTGGCCCGGACATCCAGGAACAGCACGGATTCGGCCGTCTGCTTGAGCGGGATGAAACCTTCGAGCGCGGCGTTGCCGCCATTGTTGTCGGCGCCGATGATAGCGCGGATCTGCGGCTGCCACAGGCCGTTCGGATCGGCATGGGCCGCCGGACCGGAAAGGCCGAGCGCCAGCGTCGTCAGCGCCGTCGTCTTCCAGAGATGCCTGGCGATTCGCGAACGGCGATAGCCGGCGCGAGCGTGGAAATCCTCCCCACGCGCCGCTATCTCACCAACTTGCCGAGAAGTCTCGGTAGTTCCCATCCCTGGCGAGTCCTTCGGGGACTACACGCGCCCCGTGTAAATCCTTAATCGAATTCTATTGTATAGCGAGTCTCGGGCGCTCCGATTTCTGAAAGCTCCCTGTAAAATTGTTCGCTGTATCCGAAAGGTCACAGTAATTTCGCCGGCTTTCTTGCCTCCGGTCGAGCTTTCGAAACAGTCGCGGGTGTTGTATCAAGCCGTGCTCGGGAGAATACCGGGCGCGGTGAGGAAACATGCAAGACGTCCGGCAAAATAACATGACAGCTACTTTAGCGAAGTCTAATTTACTTGGCGTGGCCGCGGGGCTGACCGCCCTGTGGCTTGGTCTGGCCGCCGGCCCAGCCCTTGCCGAAGATGCCAAGCCGGCCCAGCCAAAGCCGGCTGAAAGCAATGCAAAACCGGCCGATGCCAATCCATGGGCAGTGAACTGCTCCAGCGGTTCGGCGACCAGCGAGCTTCAGTGCCAGGTTTCGCAGAACCTGACCGAGGCCAAGACCGGGCAGCGCGTGCTGACCGTGACCGTGCGCCGCGACAACGGCAATGGCAGCCTCGCCATGCTGCTTGCCCTGCCACACGGCCTGTTCCTGCCGTCCGGCGCCTCCTTCCAGATCGACCAGGGCCAGAAGACGACGATTGCCATCCAGACCAGCGACCAGAACGGCGCTTATGCCGCCACGCCGCTGTCGGCGGATCTCATCAAGGCAATGAAGTCCGGCACCAATCTGAACATCGGCATGGAATCGGTCACCCGCAAGCCGGTCACCATCCCGGTGTCGCTGGCTGGCTTCACGGCCGCCGTCGCCAAGCTGGAATCGATCAAGTAGCTGCTGTCAGCGGCTTGATTGTCGATGCGCGGAGTGCTTCGTTGCCGCTTCGAACAGTGGGGAAATCATGACAGGCTTTGTCGATCGCAGGCGCGCGGCGCAACTGATGAAGCGCGCGGGCATCGCGGCGCTGGTGCTGTGCGCACCCGAGGCCTTCCACTATGCGACCGGCGCCTCGATCGGCCCGGCGGGACTGTTCCGGCGCGCCGGCGCCGGCTTCGTCGTCATCCCGGCCCGCCAAGGCCTGCCGATCGGCGTGGTGGTGGCGGATTTCAATGCGGGACAGTTGCAACTGGCTCTGCCCGACGCCGTCATCCGCAGCCACCCGATCTGGATCGAATTCGCCACGTTTGACGCCTCGAGGCCAGCGCAAGGGCTGGCGCGGCGCATAGTGGCCGGCTTTGGCTCGTCCGGCTGGACGCCTGCCATTACCCGGCCCGCTACATTCGAGTTGGCCAATTCCGTCCATGAGCTGAAGCAGATCCTGACCGGGTTCGGTCTCGAGCGCGCAACGATCGGCGTCGATCTCGATTTTGTTCCCGCCGCTGATTTCGCTGCCATGCAGGCGCTGCTGCCGGGCTGCACGATGGTCGACGGCTCGGCGGTGCTCGACAGGCTGCGGGCCGTCAAGTCGCCGCGCGAGATCGATCTGCTGCAGCAAGGCATCATCCTGTCGGAGGCCGGGCTGGAGCGGCTGCAGGTCGATGCCATGGCCGGCATGCGTCAGGCCGATCTCATTGCCCTCTATCGGCAAGGCGTCGCCACGGCCGCGGCCGGCCTGTCCCATCCGGTCGCCACAGCCGAATATGTGACGCTCGGCGCCCGGCTCAAAAGCACCGATGCGAAAGCCATGCCGGGCGATCCGCTGAAGTGCGACATGGTCTGCACGGTCGGCGGCTACGCCTCCGACATGTCGCGCAACTTCACCTTCGGGCCGCCATCCGCCGAGCAGGCCGAACTGCACGCGATCGCCGAGCGGACCTTTGACGACGGGCTGGCATCCCTTGTTCCGGGAACCACGCTCGCCCAAGTGCATCGCGTCGCCACCGACAGCCTGGCGCGGCAAGGGCTGCGTACCTACCGCCGCGGCCATTTCGGCCATGGCGTCGGCCAGTCCGTCTTCTCAGAGCAATGGCCGTTCATTGCGGCCGACAGCGATGTCGTGATCGAAGCCGGCATGGTGCTGGCCTTCGAAATCCCGCTCTACATAGACCGCCTCGCCAGCTTCAATCTCGAGGACCAGTTCCTGATCACACCGGACGGGCCTGTTGCCATGAATCGTCTGCCGAGACGGTTGGAGAGGATTGGATAGCCGGCTTTGAGTCTGCACGCTGGAGATTGGCCGAAGCCTCCCCACCTTCGTCATCCACGGGCGGAGCAGGAGCGAAGCTCCGTCGCGGAGCCCCGAGGATCCATGCCGTGACCTTGGCCGAGGAATGCAGCGGAGCAGAACTCTTCATCGTAGCGACGCTTTGAAGTCGCGGCATGGATCCTCGGGTCTGCGCTGCGTCGCTGCGCTCCTTGCTCCGCCCGTGGATGACGAAGCGATGGGCGGATTTGGCCAATCTCGAAGCCGCACGCGGTGCCCAGCACCTACCCACTCACCGCCGGCCGCCGCCCCTTCCACGGCATCTCTCGCTCCAACTGTGCCGACGCGGCCAGCACCGTTGCCTCGTCGCCGTAGCGGCCGACGAGCTGCACGCCGATCGGGACGCCGCCTTTCGACCAGCCGAGCGGCAGCGAGATCGCCGGTTGGCCGGAGATGTTGAAGGGGAAGGCAAACACCGAGTCCGCCCATTTGGCGTTGTAGCGATCGATGTCTGTTTCCGACATGTCGTAATAGCCGAACGGGCGCGGCAGCTGCGTCAGGGTCGGGGTGATGAAGAGATCGTAGGCGCCGAGGTCGCCGACGATGTCGCGGCCGACCTGCCTGAGTTGCTCGACATCGGAGATGTGCCTGATGCCGCTGGTCGAGCGGCCGCGCTCGATGATTGCCCAAGTCACCGCCTCGACATCGCCTGGCGTCACCGGCCGCCCCACCACCGTCTCAAGGTAGTCGAACGTCGCCGCCGTCTGCACGCAGGTCATGTTGGTGTAGGTCTTCCACACAGCATTGGCGTCGAGCGGCATGTCATGCTCTTCGACGTGGTGGCCGAGGCGCTCGAGTGCCGCCACGGTCGCCAGCACCGCCGCCTTCACCTCCGCATCGATCGCCGTGCCGTTGGGCGGCGTGACGGAAAAGCCGATGCGCAGCTTCTTTGGCGCTCGCGCCGAGAGGCTGAGCCAGCTGCCATCTGGAACCGGCGGCGTGTAGGGATCGCCGGGCAGCGCGCCGGCAACCGCATCGAGATAGGCCGCGGTGTCGCGCACGGTGCGCGAGCAGCAGAGAAAATAGGCGCCGCCGTACCAATAGTCGCCGAACGGCGCGAGGCTGACACGTCCGCGCGACGGTTTTAAGCCCACAATGCCGCAGCAGGAGGCCGGGATGCGGATCGAGCCGGCGCCATCGCTGGCCTCGGCGATCGGCACCATGCGCGACGCGATGGCCGCGGCAGCGCCGCCGCTCGAGCCGCCGGGCGTGATGCCTTCCTTCCACGGGTTCTTGGTCACACCGTAGAGTTTCGGCTCGGTGGTGATCGACCAGCCATTTTCCGGCGCGTTCGACTTGCCGACCAGCACCAGCCCGGCCGCCTTCATGCGGCGAACGACCTCGGTGTCGAAATCGGCAACGACATCCCTGAGGTAGAAAGAAGAATTGGTGTTCGGCGCCCCGGTCCAGGACGAGGCCAGCTCCTTGAGCAGGAACGGCACACCGGCGAAGGGCGCTGATGTGTCGACCGTTTCGGCCTGCGCCCGCGCCATGTCGTAGAGGCGATGGATGACCGCATTGAGCGCCGGGTTGAGCCGCTCGACCAGCGTGATCGCTGCCTCCACCAGTTCCGCCGGTGAAACCTGGCCGCTGTGCACCAGTCCGGCCAGGTCGAGCGCGTCGGACTCGGCATAGGTTTTCAGCAGACTTTCGGTGACCATGTCTCTCTCCCAATTTTTCAACGTCGTTCGTTGATCTTGCCAACGTTTGGCGCCGCCTCCCGGCACCCTCTGTCGAGAGGGACCAAGGCACTCAAGAAACCTAGCTTTTCGCCCTACGAATACCCCCACCCCTAACCCCTCCCCACAAGGTGGAGGGGGATTCTGTAGGCGCTGAACTCGGCAAATCACAGGCGTTTAACACCGAGGATGAAGAGCGCGGCAGCTTCCCTCCCCCTTGTGGGGAGGGTTAGGGTGGGGGTCCTTCTTCGCCAGAATCCATATGCGACAGCCTCGAATGGGGACGGGGAGACGGGAATTGCGTCAGGCCAGGTCGATGGTCCGCCCGAGCGCGATGCTCTGTTCGGCGGCGAGCACGATGCGCAGGCTGTTGACCGCTGCATCCATCTGCTCGGTCAGGTCGAGATCCTCGCGGATGGCGCGCAGGAAGAAGGCCTGCTCGCGGTCGCAGAGTTCCTGGTGGCCGGGCTCGTCCTCCATGCTGACGATCTCGTCGGGCTTGGAGAAATTCTTGTCGCCATCGACAGCGGCATAGTGGATCTTCAGCGCGTCGGTCTTGGTGTGGCGGTCGATGTCGGCGGAGTTCGACACCTCGGCGGTGTCGGCGGCGCTGCTCGCCTGCTGTCCGGCGACGATCGACACCGCGCCCTTGGGGCCGACCACGTCCTTCACGAAATAGGCCGTCTCGCTCATCATCGGACCCCAGCCGGCTTCGTACCAGCCGACCGAGCCGTCATCGAAGGTCACGTGCAGGTGGCCGTAATTCTGCTTGTCGGCTTCCGCCCAGAGCTTGACGCCGATGCCGTGCACGCGCACCGGCTTGGCGCCGGTCAATTGGCACATGACGTCGACATAGTGGACGCCGCAATCGACGATCGGGATCAGCGAATCGATCAGGTTCTTGTGCCAGTGCCAGGCACTGCCGCTGCTCTGCTGGTTGAGGTTGAGCCGCATGACCAGCGGCTTGCCGAGTGTCTTGCCGACCTCGATGAACTTGATCCATGACGGGTGGACGCGCAAGATATAGCCGAGCACCAGCTTGCGGTTCTTGGCGCGCGCCGCCGCGACAACCTTCTCGGCATCCTCATTGTTGGTGGCGAGCGGCTTTTCCATGAACACATGGCAGTTGGCGGCGATCGCCTTCAGCGCATATTCGGCATGGGTGTTCGGCCAGCTGTTGATCGAGACGGCGTCCGGTTTCGTCTCCTTCAGCGCCTGGTCGAAATCCTCGTAGAGTGGGTAGCCGGCTAATTCTCCTGGTATCCTCGTGTTGCTCTTGATCGAGCGGCTCATGATGCCGACGATCTCGAAACCGTCGAGCCGGTGATAGGCGCTGGCATGCGACGCACCCATATTGCCGAGACCCACCACCAGCACTTTAACCTTGTCGGACACCGCTGCCTCCCAATTGATTGAATTGTGGACGGCGATCAGCGCCGCCGCTCACTGCCCTTCCTCTCCCCCGTCGATCGGGGGAGAGGTGTCGAGCCCCGCTCGACCGCGTGGGGGTCGGCCTTCGCCGCCCGCCGAATATTTATTGCGCGTCGGATTGTGCCTGTCTTGCGGCGACTGCGCGTTTGGCGAACGCCTTCCCCCACTCCGTCGCCGCTTCGCGGCGCCACCTCTCCCCCTCCGGAGGGAGAGGAAAGGAGCCCGGCAGGGCAATGAGGGGCGGCGCCGGCATGATCCGTTTGCGCCCCTACTTGATCGCCGAATCGAACAGATGTGCCTTGATCTTCTCGACATCGAGCGCGGCAAAGCCTTCCGACAGCTTGTATCCGTCGGCATCGGCCTTGACCTTGGCCTTGTCGAAATCATTGGCCGGACCGATCAGGTCGTTGGTGCAGACATCCTCGGCCTTCACCGGGGCGGTGATCTGGCCGATCTTGTGGATCTCGTCGAAAAAGCCCTGCCAGCTCGCCATGTCGTGCGAGCCCCAGCCGCCGCGCTTGTCCATGTCGCCACGGAAGACATTGATCTGCTGCAGGATCGAGGTGGTGCCGAGCTCGGGCCCGAGATTCTTGGCCAGCGTCGGGAACTGCTCGAACACCGCTTCGACCGCCGCGCGGGGATTCTGGTAGCCGAATTCGAGGCCCATCGCCCAGCCGCGCAGATACTTTTCCAGCAACGCCTTCTTGTCGGCATCCTCGAGGTCGGCGGCGCGCACGACGAAGGTGTTGGCCGGCAGCTTGGAATTCTGCACGCCGAGCCAGTATTCGAAGTCGAGCCCCTTGGCAATCCATTCGGCACGCAGCCCTTCCCATGCCAAAGCGGCGTCGCCCTGGCCGCCGGCCAGCGCCGTGCCCCAGGTCGGCCAGCCGGCCTCGACATATTTCACCTTCTTGATGTCGACGCCTTGTGCGGCCAGCAGCGGGTCGGTGATCGACTGCCAGGCGGCGGAGCCGAGCAGGATGGTCTTGCCTTCCAGCTTCTTCAGATCGTTCGACCCCTCGCCCTTGCGGAAGGCGATGCTGAACGTGTCGCGGGCGCCCATGTGGAACACCGACTTCAGCTTCATGCCGTTCTGGATGGCGAAGGAGAACACGCCGGGCGACGGGAAGCCCATATCCGCCTGGCCGACATCGACGAACTTCACCGTCGCGGTGCCGTCCGACGGCCCCGGCTGCATGTCGGTGTCCAGCCCATCGAAATAGCCGGCCTTCTTGGCCGCCCAGTAGGGATAGTCGTCGAGCACTTCGAGCGTGCCGCGCGGCGAGATCCAGGTGAATTTTCCGTAGGGTTCGGCCCTGGCCTTGAGGCCGGTGGCGCCGAGCGCCGTGGCGGTCACCAGCCCAGCGCCGGTCACCTGCAGGAAAGTGCGGCGGCTGATCCCCGCCGGATTAATCGAGATTTTTTTGGTCATGGCATTCCCCTTTTTTGTTTGATGTCGGTCTCTTGCCGCCCGCCTCCCGGGCGTTCATATCCTTGTGTTCAAGCCTCCCAGCTCGCCCATTTCTTGCCGATCAGGAAGAACAGCACGTAGATCAGGATGCCGAGCGTCGACAGGATCAGCACCACGGCGAAGAACTGCGGCATCTGGATCATCGACGAATAGGTCGTCAGCCGGTTGCCGAGGCCGAAACCGCCGCCGACCATTTCGGCGCCGACCGCTGTCAGCAGGCCGAAGATGGCGCCAATCATCAGCCCGACCAGGATCATCGGCAGCGCCATCGGCGCGCGGATCTTCCAGAAGATCTGCAAGGTGCTGGCGCCATAGGAGCGCGCCAGCGCGATCTTGGCGCTGTCGACGCGGCGAAAGCCGGTCGCGGCATTGATCATCACCATCGGCCCGGCGGCCAGCGCCACCGCGATGATGCGCGGCGTGTAGCCGAAGCCGAAGCGCAGGATCAGCAGCGGCACCAGCGCCAGCATCGGCGTCGTGACCAAAAGCAAAATGTAGGGCGCGACGATTTTCTCGGCGAACGGAAACTGGGTGATGACGGCGGCTAGAACAAGGCCTATGACGGCGCCGATCGCAAAACCGGACAACAGCTCGACCAGCGTGTAGCCGAGATGCGGCGCGATCAGCGGAAACTCGTCGAACAGCGCATAGGCGATCGAGCTTGGCGGCGGCATGATGTAGAGCGGCACATGAAACAGCCGCAGCGCCAGTTCGATGCCGCCGATGATGATCACCGCCACGGCAAGAATGGCCGCCACCTCCTTGCCCGACTTGATGCCGGGGCCGCTGGCGAAGGCCGACAGATTGGTCAGGCTGACCTCGTGGCCGTCGCCGGACTTGGTTTTCGAGAATTCCGGGATCGTGTCGCTCACGGCCTGATCCTCACGATCTCCGCGCTCGGGCGCTCCGGGGCTTTTGGCCGCGTGCGTTCGCCGACAATGTCCATCTTGATACGGTTGGTGAGGTCGAAGACCTCCTTCGTCGCCATGATCTCCAGCGAGCGTGGCCGGGGAAACGGCACGCGATACTCCTTGGCGACGCGGCCAGGCCGGGCGCTCAGCACCACGACCCGGTCGGAGAGGAAGATCGCTTCCTCGATCGAGTGGGTGATGAAGACGATGGTTGTCTTGGTGTCGAGCCAGATCTCCTCGACCAGACGGTTCATCTCCTCGCGGGTGAAACTGTCGAGCGCGCCGAACGGCTCGTCCATCAGCAGCACCGAGGGTTTAAGCGCCAGCGCCCGCACGATCGCCGCCCGCTGCTGCATGCCGCCCGACAGCTCGCGCGGAAACTTGCCGCCGAAACCGTCGAGCCCGACGCGGTTGAGCAGATGCGCGATCCACGCCCGGTCCGGCTTCTCGCCCTTGATCTCGAAGGGGAAGCGGATGTTGGCGTCGAGATTGCGCCACGGCAGAAGGTTCGCTTCCTGGAAAACGATGCCGATATCGGGATGCGGACCGGTGATGGCCTTGCCGTCGAGCCGGATCTCGCCGCTGGTCAGGCTGTGCAGGCCCGACATCGACCACAAGAGCGTGGTCTTGCCGCAACCGGAAGGACCGACGATCGAGACGATTTCATTGGCGCTGACATCGAGGCTGCAACGGTCCAGCGCCAGCAGGTCGCCGGAGGCCGTGTGATAGATCTTGGTCGCTGCCTGCACGCCAAGTTTCGGCTTTTTTGCATCGCCCGTGTTCATCTGCCCCCCGGGAAGATTGCGCGATGATCCATTGGATCATCCCTGCGAAAATCAGTCTGTAACTATCCTACTTTCCTGTCAAGCACCGGCGATGATAACTGTATCACGAAAACCGGGGGATATACCTATCTGGTTGTTTTAATGGCATTTTCACGCCCTTGAAATGCATGTTGCTTTCCTACATACTTCTGGACTGACACGGACCGGAGAGGGGAGGAGGAAGGTGAGCTTTACCCAACGACACGCTGCGGTTGCGATGCGGTCGGGCACGTGGAGCCAGGGCGTGCAAACATGCTAAGACGGCAGCCTCGCAACCCAGGGAAAGACCAGGACCCCATGACCGAAGCTGGCAGCCAGGACGAGCCTGTTCCAGACCCCGATACCGAGGGGCGCGATCCTGTCCGGCGCATTCCCGACATCATTTCGCTGGTCAAGGATTCCTACAGCGAATTGCGCCCTGCCGAACGGCGTGTCGCCGACGTCGTGCTCGACGACGTCAAATATGCCGTCGACGCGTCCAACGCCGCCCTTGCCCAGCGCGCCGGGGTCAGCGAACCGACGGTGACCCGGTTCTGCCGCGCCATCGGCTGCGAGGGTGTGCGTGACTTCAAGCTGAAGCTGGCGCAGAGCCTCGTCGTCGGCGCGCTTTATCTGGCCAAGTCGCCCTCCGTCAGCAATGACAATGGCATGCCGTTCTGGAACGCCGTGTTCGGCGAGGCGCGCCGGGCGCTGCAGGAGGCCGAGCGGCAGCTCGACCCGGCGCAGCTGCAGAAAGCCGCCGAGCTGATCGCCAAGGCGCGCCAGGTTACGGTCTTCGGCCTCGGCGGCAGCTCCTCGGCGCTGGCGCAGGAAACCCAATACCGGCTGTTCCGCTACGGCATCACAGTCAGCTCCCAGTGCGACCCCTATCTGATGCGCATGACCGCCTCGACGCTCAAGCCGGGCGATCTGGTGATCGCCATTTCGGCGACGGGACGCACCCGCGAGGTGATCGAGGCCGTCGAGCTCGCCAAGCATTACCGCGCCAACGCGATCGCCGTGACCGCGCCCGACACCGAACTCGCCCGCGCCTGCGACGTCAGGCTGACGGTGGCGGTGCCCGAATACCCCGACACGCTGAAGCCGACGGCCTCGCGCTTCGCCTTCCTGGCGGCGATCGACCTTCTGGCGGTGGCCTCGGCCTACAAGCTCGACGGTTCGGCCCGCGAGACGGTGCGCCGCATCAAATACAACGCCCAGATCCACCGCACCGGCAAGGAGATGGAGCCGCTCGGAGACTAGCTCCCTTCTCCCCGTTCACGGGGAGAAGGTGCCGGCAGGCGGATGAGGGGCGGCGCCGCATTCGACAATTGAGATTTTTACGCCGTGTGCGGCGTGTTGCAGGAAGAGGGAAAGACATGCTCGAGATAGCCCCATCGAAACAGGCAGCCGCATGGCTCGGGTCCTTTGCCAAGGTACTCGAAGCGGGAGACGCGGCGGCCGCGACCAACCTGTTTGTCGATGATTGCTACTGGCGCGATCTCCTGACCTTCACCTGGAACATCACCACCATGGAAGGCCGCGAGGCGATCGCCGATATGCTGAAAGCTGCGCTGGCGACGACCAAGCCCAGGGCATGGCAGCTGATCGGCGAGGCAACTTCGGAGGAGGGCACCATCGAGGCTTGGTTCAGCTTCGAAACCGCGGTGGCGTCAGGCGAAGGCATCATGCGGCTGCGCGACGGCCGCTGCCGGACATTGTTCACCGCGATGACGGACCTCAGGGGATTCGAGGAGCGCAAGGGCGCAGACCGGCCACTCGGCGTGCGCCACAAGGCCGATCCCCAGCGTGAAACCTGGTCGGAGGCGCGGGCGCGCGAGACGCGCGAGCTCGGCAACGAGGAACAGCCCTACTGCCTGGTCATCGGCGGCGGCCAGGGCGGCATCATGCTGGGGGCGCGGCTGCGCCAGCTCGGCGTGCCGACCATCGTCATCGAGAAAAATGCGCGGCCCGGCGATTCCTGGCGCAACCGCTACCGCACGCTCGTGCTGCACGACCCGGTCTGGTACGATCATCTGCCCTACATCCCCTTCCCCGAAAACTGGCCGGTGTTCACGCCCAAGGACAAGATGGGCGACTGGCTGGAAATGTACACGCACGTCATGGAGCTCAATTACTGGGTCGCCACCAAATGCCTCAGCGCGTCCTATGATGAGGTCGAAAAAGTCTGGACCGTGGTGGTCGACCGCGTCGGCCGGCAGATCACGCTGAAGCCCAAGCACATCGTCTTCGCCACCGGCGCCTACGGCCCGCCACGGCGGATCGATCTTCCGGGCGCCGACCGGTTCAAGGGCGAATTGCTGCACTCCAGCCAGTATGCCAGCGGCGAGAAATTCCGGGGCAGACGTGTCGCTGTCATCGGCGCGGCAAGCTCCGGCCACGATGTCTGCGTCGACCTCTGGGAAAGCGGCGCCGAGGTCACCATGATCCAGCGTTCACCGACGACGGTGGTCAAATCGAGCACGCTGATGGAGGTCGGCTTCGAGATCTTCTCGGAAGACGCACTGGCGCGCGGCATCACCACCGAGAAAGCCGACATGATCGTCGCCTCGACACCGTTCGCGCTGGTGCCCAAGGGCCAGCGGGCGCTTTACGAGGTGATCAAGGCGCGCGACGCGGCCTTTTATGACCGCTTGCGCGCCGCCGGCTTCGCCCTCGATTTCGGCGACGACGAGACCGGCCTTCTGATGAAGGCCTACCGCACCGGCTCCGGCTACTATATCGATGTCGGCGCTTCCGACCTGATCATCGACGGCAAGATCGGCATCCGCAGCGGCGTCGCCATCAAATCGCTGACCCCGAGCGGCATCCTGTTCGAGGACGGCAGCGAACTCGCCGCCGACGCCATCATCGCCTGCACCGGCTATCAGTCGATGAACGAGAATGTCGCCGCGATCGTCTCGCGCGAAGTCGCCGACAAGGTCGGCCCGTGCTGGGGTCTCGGCTCGGGCGTCAAGGGCGACCCCGGACCGTGGCAAGGCGAGCTGCGCAACATGTGGAAGCCGACCGCGCAGGAAGCACTGTGGTTCCACGGCGGCAATCTGGCGCTGTCGCGTTTCTATTCGAAATATGTCGCGCTGCAGATCAAGGCGCGGAGGGAAGGGATTGAGACGCCGGTTTACGGGGCACCGAGCAATTCAAGCAACGAGCGTCCTATGGATTCGTCATCCTAGGGCGAAGCAAGGAGCGAAGCGACGCGGCGCAGACCCTAGGATCCATGCCGCGCCATTCGTGCACGCGAAAGCGGACCAGAATCGGCTTTCAATGCACCAACGGCGATGAAGGGCCTATCGAACAACCATCCTGATCCGTCGCATTCTTCGGCAATGGTCACGGCATGGATCCTCGGGTCTGCGCGTCCGCTTCGCTTCCGCTCCGCCCGTGGATGACGAAGTCGCGCAGAACTTTCACTCATGCCGGTGCCCAAAGTGCCTCGCCGCCACCTCGACATGCGTATGCGACGCCTGCGCCACGAAACGCTCGGTCTCGTTGTGATCAGCCGCCTCGTTCGGCCACCAGGTGCCGCCGATAACGATGCCTTCCGACACCAGCCTCTGGTCGGCGACCAATGACGCGCCGACCGCATCGACAAAGGTGAAGCGGCCCGGGCGCTGCCGGAGCACGGCGACATCGCCGACGGTGCCCACCGCCAGCGTGCCGAGATCAGGCCGCGCGATCGCCCTCGCCGGCGCTTGCGTGGCGGCGCGCAGGACCTCGACCAGCGGCATGCCGAGCGCCAGCAGCTTCGACATGCAGACCAGGATGTCGAAGGCCGGCCCATCGACGCAGTAGAGATGCACGTCGCTCGAGATCACGTCCGGGGCCAGCCCTTCCTCAAGCATGGCGCG
Organism: Mesorhizobium sp. M0491; assembly: GCF_040321265.1. Taxonomy (NCBI): domain Bacteria; kingdom Pseudomonadati; phylum Pseudomonadota; class Alphaproteobacteria; order Hyphomicrobiales; family Phyllobacteriaceae; genus Mesorhizobium; species Mesorhizobium sp. M0491. The sequence goes on along the minus strand of NZ_JAMYRE010000031.1, from coordinate 14,407 downwards.
GGCGACGGCGAAATCGAACGAGCCCATGCCGTGGCCGATGTCGAAGATGACGCCGCGCTCGCGCGCCAGCCGCATGTCGGGCCGCACCGCGCCGGAGGCGAACACCGGCGCATTGGGAAACGGCCGGAAGCAGTGGGTGAGGATGTCACCCTTGCGCAGGCGCGGCAGCACTTCCGAGCGGCCGGGCGGCGGCTCGTCGATATGCGCCATCAGCGGCAGGCCAGCCTGGTCGGCGGCCTCCAGCGCCAGATCCACCGGGGCGATGCCGCTGGTGCCGCCGGCATGCTTGCCGGAGCGGACTTTTACGCCGACCACGACATCGCGGTGTTCACGCACCGCCGCGACCACCTCGCGCGGTTCGCACAGCCTGAGGTCGCTGCACTCGCCGACCGACACCGTCTGCGAGAAGCCGAAAATGCCGGCAAAGGAAATGTTGACATAGGCCAGGATGCGGACCTTCGACCGCTCCATGACATGGCGGCGGAAGCCGAGGAAATTGCCGGCTCCCGCACTGCCCGCATCGATGAAGGTGGTGGTGCCGCTCTTGGCGGCCAGCCGGTCGGCATCGACGCCAAGCGACGTGCCGCCCCAATAGACGTGGCTGTGCAGGTCGACCAGGCCCGGCGTGACGATGCAGCCGCCGGCATCGACGATCTGCGCGGCGCTGGTCACCGGGATATCGGCATCGACAGCGGCAACGCGGCCATTGGCGATGGCGACATCGCGCGGCGCATCGATCCCGGACGCCGGATCGATCAGCCGTCCACCCTTCAGCAGGAGGTCGAATTGCATTTGGGGTCACCTCCGCTTGGTTGCCTTGCCTACAGAGGCCGGTAGGCGACCGCCTCGACCTCGATCTTGATGTCGATCATCAGCCGCGATTCGACCGTGGTGCGGGCCGGCGGGTCTTTGGGGAAGTGCCGGGCATAGACCGCGTTGAAGGCGCCGAAATCGCGCGCATCCTCCAGCCAGACCGTGGTCTTCACCACATCGTCCATTGTGCAGCCGGCCAGCGCCAGTGCGGCCTTGATGTTGGCGAGCACCTGCTCGGTCTGCTCCGTTATGCCGCCCTTGACCACGATGCCATCGCTGCCGACAGGCACTTGCCCCGAGACATAGACGAGATCACCGGCCCGCACGGCTGGCGACAACGGCACATGCGATGTTCCAAAACACTGTTTCGGCAAGGGACAAGCCTCCTCTGATGACAGGACGGGGTGCCATGGCAGCGCCCGCTTCGATCGACACTTACGCCGATCGGGGCGATCCTCATAGCGGGCTTGTTGGAAAGCAACATTCTTCGAAATCCGCGTTGCTTTATTACAAGAGCGCTTGCATCGTACGCGCTGGCGGGCGACTTGGGAGCCGTAACGCACAGACGCATTTGCCAGAGCGGAGACACCCAGCAATGACTTACGACAAGAACCCGTTTCCATCAGGCGATACCGATCGCCACGCGCTCTGGGAAATGCTGGTGCGGCGCGACATCGACGCCTTCATCGGCCAGGACTGGGCCATGGTCGAGGATGATTTCGTCGGCGAGAGCTTCTTCGGCATGCATGCTCATTTCCTGCATAACGCCGACGCCTGGCGGCTGCAGTTTCCAAGGCTGGACATCTACCGCGACGAATGGCTGCGCCAGGCCAGGGAGACGGCGGCGACCAAATTCGCCGAGCCGCTGCGCGAGGCGCTGTTTCGCGTCACCAACATGCGCGACATCGATGTCGACGGCGACCGCGCCGTGCTGCACAAGAAATTCGACGGCTCGGTTGCCAAGGCGGACGGCAGCGTCGATCGCTTGAAATGGCAGACGCTGTATTTCTGCAGCAAGGTCGGCGGCAGCTGGAAGATCGCCGGCTTCGTCGGCTACATGCCGCATCCGCTCGGCAGCTAGAACCACCGATCACTAGAGCGCAGGGTGGGTCGGGCCGAACGTGCGGCCCGGCATCGCGCCCGCCATCAGCGCGCCGTTGAGCAGCAATGGCGGATGCAAGGCGCCGCATTCCATCAAACGCACCGCCAGGCATTCCCAATGCCTTTTGCGCGCCATTCTTACGAATTTGTATGCCGCCGGACAGGCCGGTGTGAACTCGTTTGCTTACGATGCGCGGGGTGGATCGCCACCGCCCCGCCGCAACCGTCGACCTCTGGACTTCAGCCATGCTCGCGCCCAACAGGCAACAACCCGCCGCACCGAGCCACAGCAGGGTTCCCGACGTCACCCTCGACTTCTGGCTGGTCAAGCTGATGGCGGTCACCACGGGCGAGACCGCGGCGGATTATCTTGCCGACACACTCGGGCTTGGGCTGACCGCCACCTCGCTGATCATGACCGGCATCCTGACCACGGCCCTCGTCCTGCAGTTTACGCGGAAACGCTATATGCCGTGGGCTTATTGGCCGGCGGTGGTGCTGATCAGCATCGTCGGCACGCTGGTGACGGACAGCCTCGTCGACAGTTTCGGCGTGCGCCTGCAGACGGCAACCATCGCCTTCTCGGTCGCGCTCGCTGCGACATTCGCGGTCTGGTACGCCAGCGAAAGGACGCTGTCGATCCACACCATCTTCACCACCAGGCGCGAGATCTTCTACTGGCTGGCGATCCTGCTGACCTTCGCGCTCGGCACCGCCGCCGGCGATCTCGTCGCCGAAAGCTTCGACATGGGCTACCTCACGACGGGGCTGCTGTTCGGCGGCGTCATCGCGCTGATAGCGCTCGCCTACTGGCTGCTCAGTCTCGACGGCATCCTGGCCTTCTGGCTCGCCTATATCCTGACGCGGCCGCTCGGCGCCTCATTCGGTGACCTGCTGTCGCGGTCGGCCAGGCATGGCGGCCTGGGCTTCGGCACCATCTTCACCAGCCTGCTCTTCCTTGGCTGCATCATCGCCCTCGTCCTGCACATGACCCTGAAGGGCGACGAGGCCGATGAGATCCTCCTGGAATCGGATTGACCTCAGCGTGTGCGTGCGCTGACCAAGTGCAGAGCAGAATGGAAGTTTTCTTCAGTAGCGATCCTTCACACCCCCCTCTGGCCTGCCGGCCATCTCCCCCGCAAGGGGGGAGATTGACTGTACCTCCGCTTTCGCCAATCTCGAATGTTGCAAGAGTTGCAAGAGGGGTGGGGGATCGAAGCTGCCGATCTCCCCCCTTGCTTGCGGGGGAGATGCCCGGAAGGGCAGAGGGGGGTGCTGTCCCGCGGACGTCGGGTTCCGCATCGCTACGCGGCTCGGAGATGTCACGGCATCCCAAGGACGAAGCCAGGAAAGCTTCCGCCAATCGCGAATGTATGACGAAAGCGCCACCATACCTGCGCCTTCGTGACATCCTAGGAACAAGCCCGTGCCGGTGATAGCCTCTCCATCTCGGCAACGGACCGGACCTTTCATGCGACTGCTTCTCGTCGAGGACGACCACAGGACGGCCGACTATATCGTCAGGGGACTGACCGAGGCCGGCCATGTCTGCGACCTGCTGCGCAACGGACATGACGCGCTGTTCGCGGCGACCCGGGGCAATTACGACGTGATCATCGCCGATCGGATGATCCCCGGCCTCGACGGCCTGTCGATGATCAAGGCGGTCCGCGCCGCCGGCGTGCGGACGCCGGCGATCTTTCTCACCTCGGTCGGCGGCATCGACGACCGCGTCGAGGGGCTCGAGGCCGGCGGCGACGACTATCTGGTCAAGCCCTTCGCCTTTTCCGAGCTTCTCGCCCGCATCAACGCGCTCGGCCGGCGGCCGGCGGCGCAGGAGCAGAAAACCGTTCTACGGGTTGCCGACCTCGAGATGGACCTGATCATGCGACGCGTCATCAGGCGGGGCCAGACGATCGACCTGCAGCCGCGGGAATTCAGCCTGCTGGAAGTGCTGATGCGCGGCGAAGGCCGTGTCATCACCCGCACCATGCTTCTGGAGCGCGTCTGGGATTTTCATTTCGATCCCAGGACCAGCGTCGTCGAGACCCATATCAGCCGGCTGCGGGCCAAGGTCGACAAGCCCTTCGAAACCCAGCTCATCCACACCGTCCGCAACACCGGCTACAGCCTGCACGCGCCGTCATGACCGGAACATGGTCCCGCCTGCTGCGCAGCACGCCGTTCCGGCTGGCCCTGACCTTCGCCTTCCTGTTCGTGCTGGCCTTCGTCCTGTCGGGCGCCATCGTCTACCAGATGATGAGCGCCGATCTTGCCGAGCGGCTCGACGACACCATCAAGGAGACCTACGCGGTGGTCGCCGCGACCTATGCCGAGAACGATCTCAAGGAGCTGGTTGAGACCGTCGGCAGCCACTCCCTGCGCAGCCTCAAGAAGGAGCAGCTGTTTTCGCTGACCGACGCGACGGGCAATCGCCTGGCCGGCAACTTCACCGCGGCAGGGCTCCCCGACGGCTTCTCGATGTTCGACACCGAAATGCCCGGCGTGCCGCCCGGCGCCGAGTACCGCGCCTATTCCGGTCCGGTCGGCGGCAACACCCTGACCGTCGCCTTCAGCCTTTCCGAGACGGAGGAGCTGGAGAGGATCGTGCTGATGAGCTTTGGCTGGGGAACCCTGATCATCACCGGGCTGGCGGTCGCCGGCGGCGCCCTGCTGGCCTCGCGGGTCCAGCGCCGTCTCGACGGCATCGCCGCCACCATGGTGGATGTCTCGCACGGACGGCTGGACACCCGCATTCCGCTGACCGGCAAGGGCGACGACATCGACATCGTCTCCAGCCAGGTCAATGCCGCGCTCGATCGCCTGTCGGCACTGGTCGAAGGCATGAAACAGGTCAGCGCCAACATCGCCCACGACCTGAAGACGCCGCTCAACCGGTTGCAGATGATCCTCGACACCGCATCGGAAAAGAACCTGTCGGGCCAGAAAATCGCGGCTGAACTGGCGGAGGCGCATGCCGAGAGCCTGCAGATCAACGAGACCTTCGATGCGCTGCTGCGCATCGCGCAGATCGAAGCCGGCGCGCGCCGGGCGCGGTTCACCGATGTCGATCTGGGCGAGGTGCTGCAAACCATCGCCGAGATCTATGCCGATGTTGCCGAGGACGACGGAAAGTCGCTGTCGTTGGCGCAACCACAGGAAACGACGGACCGGATCCATGGCGATCGCGAGCTGTTGACGCAGATGTTCGCCAATCTGGTCGAGAACGCGCTGCGCCATTGTCCATCGGGCACGACGATAAAGCTGTCGGCGACGCGCCAGGGCGAACGCGTCGTTGCCGGTGTCGCCGACAACGGTCCCGGCATTCCCACCGACGAACATGAAAAAGTGTTTCAGCGGCTTTATCGGCTGGACCATAGCCGGTCGACATCCGGCAGCGGGCTGGGTCTCAGCCTTGTCAGGGCCATCGCCGACCTGCATGGCGCGTCGATTACGCTTGAGGATTGTCGGCCTGGCCTTGAGGTGGCGGTGAGCTTTCCGCCGGCGCTGGATTGGTAGGCGAAATGAACCATTCGTCCAATGCCTGAGGTAAGGAAATTGGCGAAAGCCGAAGTGACGGCCAATCTCCCCCCTTGCGGGGGAGATGCCTGGCAAGGCAGAGGGGGGTGCTGTCCCGCCGACCTGTCGATCTGTCACACGGCGCAGATGGCCGGGCTAGCGCCTGAGCACCCCCCTCTGGCCTGCCGGCCATCTCCCCCGCAAGGGGGGAGATCAGCAGCTTCACCTATCTATCCGCGTCGACAGGATGATCGACGACAAAGTCCGCTCGACTCCGTCCATGGCGCCGATCTGGTCGAGCAGCATGTCGAGGTCGCGGATCGACGGCGCGTCGACGATGACGATCATATCGAAATTGCCGCTGACCGAATGCAGCGTCCTGACCGTCGCCAGGCCGCGCAGGGCGCGCACCACCTTGTCGGCGAGCTTGGGCGTCACGGTGAGCAGCACATGTGCCCGCACCAGCCCCTGCTCGTAGTCCGGCGCCAGCCGCACGCCATAGCCTGATATGATGCCGCGCTGCTCCAGCCGTTCGATCCGGCTCTGTACCGTGGTCCGCGAGACGCCAAGCCGCCGCGCCAGCTCGGCGGTCGAGGCGCGCGCATTCTCGCGCAGCAGGGAAAGCAGGGCTTGTTCGGCGTCACTGAGCATTTCGACGATTCTTCTCGGCAGACTAGCCAATAGATGGTTTCGTTTCGAACAAAACCACGCTTCCATTCGACGGGCAAGCTGCGAATCTGGGCTTACAATCAGTGAGGGATCGGTCATGAAGAAAATTGTCGTTGTCGGCGCCGGAAAGATCGGCTCGACCATTGCCGAGATGCTCGCCGCCACGGGGGATTATCAGGTCACGCTTGTCGACCGCTCGGCAGCACAGCTCGCTTCCGCCGAACTGCCGGCCACGGTCGCGACGCTGGAGCTCGACATCGAGGCATCCGGCACGCTGGAAGCCGCCCTCGCCGGCAAATTCGCGGTGCTCAGCGCCGCTCCCTTCCATCTGACCACGTGCATCGCCGAGGCAGCGGCCAGTGCCGGCGTGCACTATCTCGACCTCACCGAGGATGTCGTCTCGACCCGCCGCGTCAAGGAATTGGCGCGCTCCGGCAGAAACGCCTTCATTCCGCAATGCGGTCTGGCGCCGGGCTTCATCTCGATCGTCGCCAACGATCTCGCCAGCCGCTTCGACACGCTGGAGAGCGTGCGCATGCGCGTCGGCGCTTTGCCGCAATACCCGTCCAACGCGCTGAACTACAATCTGACCTGGAGCACCGACGGCGTCATCAACGAATATTGCGAGCCCTGCGAGGCGATCGTCGAGGGCGAACTGGTCGAAGTGCCGCCGCTGGAGGAGCGCGAGGAGTTCTCGCTCGACGGCGTCACCTACGAGGCCTTCAACACCTCCGGTGGGCTCGGCACGCTGGCCGAGACGCTGAAGGGCAGAGTGCGCACGCTGAACTACCGCACCATCCGCTATCCCGGCCACGCCGCGATCATGAAGGCGCTGCTCAACGACCTTGGCCTGCGCCACCGCCGTGACGTGCTGAAAGACATTTTCGAGAGCGCCCTGCCGGCAACGCTGCAGGACGTGGTCATCGTCTTCGTCACCGTCTCGGGCCGCAAGAACGGCCGCCTGCTGCAGGAGACCTACGCCAACAAGATCTACTCGAAGCGTGTCGGCGACACGGTGCGCAGCGCCATCCAGATCACCACCGCATCCGGCATCTGCGCCGTGCTCGACATGCTGGCCGACGGCAGCCTGCCGGCGACCGGCTTCGTCAAGCAGGAAGACATCGCGCTCGACGCATTCCTAGCCAACCGCTTCGGCCGCGCCTATGCCCAGCACGAGATGGTGAGCCGGCTGGCGAGCTGAAGTTCTTCACCCTCCCCCTTGTGGGGAGGGTCGGCTCGCATGCGTAGCGAAGCGTAGACTGCGAGACGGGGTGGGGTGAGCGCTGACGGTCGGCGAGGACCCCCACCCCGCTCCGCTTCGCGGATCGACCCTCCCCACAAGGGGGAGGGTAAGCATCCTCAAATATGCAGCGCGTGCCCCAGCGCCTTGAGCGCCGCTTCCTGGAACCCTTCGCCCTGCGTCGGATGCGCATGGATCGTGCCGGCAATGTCCTCCAGCCGCGCGCCCATCTCCAGCGCCAGCCCGAATGACGCCGCCAGTTCCGACACACCTTGCCCGACCGCCTGGATGCCAAGCACCAGATGGTTGTCGGCCCGCGCCACCACGCGGACGAAGCCGTCTTCGCCCAGCTTCGTCATCGCCCGGCCATTGGCGGCGAACGGGAACATGCCGATCTTGATCTCGCCGCCCAGAGCCCTGGCCTCTTCCGGCGAAAGACCAGCGGTGACGAGTTCCGGATCGGTGAAGCAAACGGCGGGAATGGCGCGCTTGTCCCAGTTGCGCTTGTGACCGGCGATGATCTCGGCGACCATCTCGCCCTGGGCCATCGCCCGGTGCGCCAGCATCGGCTCACCGGTGACGTCACCGATGGCAAAGATGCCGCGCATCGAGGTGCGGCACTGCTCGTCGATGCGGATGAATTTTCCAGCCATATCAAGGTCGATCTGCTCGAGCCCCCAGCCTTCGGTCACCGGCTTGCGGCCGACCGTCACCAGGATTTTTTCGGCGGCGACCTTGGCGCTCTTGCCGTCGGATGTCTCGATCAGCAGCGCGTCGCCTTTGGTCGACAGCCCCTTGGCCTTTGCACCCAGCATCACCTCGATGCCGAGTGCGTTGAGCCGCTTGACCACCGGCCGGGTGAGTTCCGCATCATATTGCGCCAGCACGCGCGGCAACGCCTCGACCACGGTCACTTTGGCGCCCATTTTGGCGAAGGCCATGCCGAGTTCCAGGCCGATATAGCCGCCACCGACGACCGCGAGTTTTTTCGGCACATCGCTGAGCGCCAACGCCTCCGTGGAGGAAATCACCGGACCGCCAAAGGGCAGGAACGGCAGTTCGACCGGCGTCGAGCCGGTGGCGATGACGATCGCCTCGGCGCGGATGACTTGGCTTCCCGTCTCGGTCTCGACCTCCACAGTCTTGCCGTCGCGAAAGCTCGCCCAGCCATGCACGGTCTTCACGCCTGCCTTCTTGAGCAGGCCGGCGACGCCGCTGTTGAGCCGGCTCACGATGCCGTCCTTCCAGGCGATCGTCTTAGCCAGGTCGAGCGTCGGTGCGGTGAGCGAAATGCCAAGCGGGCTCTTGCCGCCTTCCATGTGCGAGACCCTCTCGAACTCTTCCGCCGCATGGATCAGCGCCTTGGATGGGATGCAGCCGACATTGAGGCAGGTGCCGCCCGGTTTGCCGGCCTCGACGATTACCGTATCGACGCCGAGCTGTCCCGCGCGGATGGCGCAGATGTAACCGCCAGGACCGGCGCCGATGACGAGCAGCTTGCAGGAGATTTCTTTCATGACGGCACGCTCTCTATGGTGACGAAGGCCCCCTCATCCGACCGCTTCGCGGCCACCTTCGCCCCGCTGGGGAGAAGAGACTGGCGCCTGCGCTGACGACCTCCTCTCCCCTCGGGGAGAGGTCGGAGCGCCCCGAATTGCCTTTGCAATTCGGCTGGCAATCCGGGTGAGGGGGCCTTTGCGACGGTTCTCATCCCCTCAATCCACGAAAATCAGCGCCGGTGTTTCCAGCAGCGTCTTTATCCGCTGGATGAACACCGCCGCGTCCCAGCCGTCGATGACGCGATGGTCGAAGCTCGACGACAGGTTCATCATCTTGCGCGGCATGAACTGGGTGCCGTCCCACACCGGCCGCACCATCATCTTGTTGACGCCGATGATCGCCACTTCCGGATGGTTGATCACCGGCGTCGTCGCCACGCCGCCCATGGCGCCGAGCGAGGTGATGGTGATGGTCGAGCCGGACAGCTCGTCGCGTGTCGCGGTGCCGGACTTGGCAGCCTCGGCCAACCTGATGACCTCAGTGCCGCATTCCCAGATGTCGCGCGCCTCGGCATGCCTGACCACCGGCACCACCAGCCCCGACGGCGTCTGCGCGGCAATGCCGATATGGATGCCGCCATGCTGGTGGATGATGCCGGCCTCGTCGTCGAACAGCGAATTGAGGTTGGGCTGGTCCGCTATCGCCTTGACCATCGCCCGCATCAGGAACGGTAGCAGCGTCAGCTTCGGCCGCTCCACGCCCGGGCGCTTCTCCTTGTTGAGTGCGGCGCGCAATTCCTCCAGCGCGGTGACGTCGATCTCCTCGACATAGGTGATGTGCGGGATGCGCGATTTGGACAGCGTCATCTTCTCGGCGATCTTGCGCCGCAGCCCGACCACCTTGATGTCCTGTATCGTATCGTTGCGGGCGAGACCGGATGTCCTGGCGACCTGCGGGCCGCGCGCCAGGAACGCCTCGATATCCTCATGGCCGATGCGCCCGGCAGGGCCGCTCCCCGCAACCTGCCGGAGATCGATGCCCGCCTCTTTTGCCCGCAGACGGACGGCCGGAGAGGCCAACGATCTTTCGCCCTCGGGACGGGGTGCGCCGGCGGGCGCGACAACTCCGGACGTCGGCGCAGTACCCCCGCCCCTAGCCCCTCCCCACAAGGGGGAGGGGGATTCTGTCTGCGCTGCTCGCACGCTTTTTGCGGAGGACTCTGATGATGGCGAAGTAGATTTTGCTCCGCCCTTGGAGGCCGTGGCGCGTCCCCCTCCCCCTTGTGAGGGGCTAGGGGTGGGGGTACTCTCAGCCGTGACTTTTGCCGGCGTCGCACCACCCGCAACATTGCCCTCGCCCGCCACCTTCAGCCGCACGATGGGCGAGCCGATCGCCACCGTGTCGCCGATCTCGGCGCCCAGCCACAGGATTTCGCCGTCGACAGGCGACGGGATTTCGACCGTCGCCTTGTCGGTCATGACGGCGGCAAGCACGGTGTCCTCGCGCACCATGTCGCCGATCTTGACGTGCCATTCGACGAGCTCGGCTTCGGCGACACCCTCGCCGACATCGGGCAGCTTGATGATGTGTTCGCCCATCTCAGGCCCCCATGGTTTCAAGCAAAGCACGGCCTACCCGGGCGGGACCGGGGAAATAGTCCCATTCCTGCGCATGCGGATAGGGCGTGTCCCAGCCGGCAACGCGAGCGACCGGCGCTTCGAGGTGATAGAAGCAGTTTTCCTGCACCAGGGCCGACAGTTCGGCGCCGAAGCCCGACGTCAGCGTCGCCTCGTGCACGATGACGCAGCGCCCAGTCTTCTTGACCGAGGCGACGATCGTGTCGAGATCGAGCGGCAAAAGGGTCCTGAGATCGATGATCTCGGCATCGATGCCGGTTTCCTCGACCGCGGCCTGCGCGACATAGACCATGGTGCCGTAGGCGAGCACGGTGAGGGCCGAGCCTGCCCGGCGGATCGCCGCCTTGCCGAGCGGCACGGTGTAGTGGCCGTCGGCGACCTCTCCGAGCTCATGTTTCGACCACGGCGTCACCGGCCGGTCGTGATGGCCGTCGAAAGGGCCGTTGTAGAGCCGCTTCGGCTCCAAAAAAATCACCGGATCGGGGTCTTCGATCGCCGCGATGAGTAGCCCTTTGGCGTCATGTGGGTTGGACGGCACCACGGTCTTCAGTCCCGACACATGGGTGAACAGCGCTTCCGGGCTCTGGCTGTGGGTCTGGCCGCCAAAAATGCCGCCGCCGGTCGGCATGCGCACCACGATCGGACAGGTGAAATCGCCGTTGGAGCGGTAACGCAGCCGTGCCGCTTCCTGCGTCAGCTGGTCGTAGGCCGGATACATGTAGTCGGCAAACTGAATCTCCACGCACGGCTTCAAGCCATAGGCGGCCATGCCGATGGCCGAGCCGACAATGCCGGATTCGTTGATCGGCGCATCGAAGCAGCGGCTCTTGCCGTATTTGGCCTGCAGGCCTTGCGTGCAGCGGAATACGCCGCCGAAGAAGCCGACATCTTCGCCGAACACGACGACTTTGTCGTCGCGCCCCATCGACACGTCCATGGCATCGCGAATGGCCTCGATCATGGTCCGTCTCGGCATGGCTCAAACCCCCGCCTGCTGGCGCTGGCGTCTGAGATGCGGCGGCATCTCGGCATAGAGCCCTTCGAACATGTCGCGTGTCGACGGCTTGCCGCCGGCATGCAGCGTGCCGTGGCTTTCCGCTTCCTTCTGCGCCGCGATGACCGTGTCGAGGATTTCCGCCTCGGCCTGCGCGTGCCGCTCGTCCGACCAGACGCCGAGCGCGATGAGATGGTTCTTCAGCCGCACGATAGGGTCGCCGAGCGGCCAGGCGTCGGATTCGGTCTTTGGCCGATAGGCCGAGGGGTCGTCCGAGCTCGAATGCGCGCCGGCGCGGTAGGTGACATATTCGACCAGCGTCGGCCCGAGATTGCTGCGCGCCCGCTCCGCCGCCCATTTGGCAACGGCATGCACCGCGAGATAATCATTACCGTCGACGCGCAGCGACGGGATGCCGAAGCCAAGGCCTCTCGCCGCGAACGTGCCCGAGCCGCCGCGTGCGATGCCTTGAAAGGTCGAGATCGCCCACTGGTTGTTGACGACGTTGAGCACGACGGGCGCCTTGTAGGTGGAGGCGAACACCAGCGCCGAGTGGAAATCGGATTCGGCCGTCGAGCCGTCGCCGATCCACGCGGCTGCGATGCGCGAATCGTTCGATATCGCCGAGGCCATCGCCCAGCCGACCGCCTGGATGTACTGCGTCGCCAGATTGCCGGAGATCGAGAAGAAGCCGTGCTCCTTCGACGAATACATGACCGGCAATTGCCGGCCTTTCAGCGGGTCGGCCTCGTTGGAATAGATCTGGTTCATCATCGTGACCATCGGATAGCCGTCGGCGATGAGCAGCCCTGCCTGGCGATAGGTCGGAAAATTCATATCGCCCGGCGCCAGCGCCTTGCGGAAGGCGCAAGCCACCGCCTCTTCGCCCAGATGCTGCATGTAGAACGAGGTCTTGCCCTGCCGCTGCGCCATCTGCATGCGCGCGTCGAAGGCCCGCAGCGTCATCATGTGGCGCAGCCCGGCCAGCAGCTCGTCGCTGGAAAGCAGGCCGGCCCAGGGACCGACGGCCTCGCCAGTGCGGTTCAGCACGCGGATGATCGAGAAGGCATGATCGCGGATGGCCCGCGGATCGACGTCGATCTCGGGGCGCGCCACCGAGCCGGCCTTGGGGATCGGCACATTGGAAAAGTCAGGCGTCCCGCCCGGCCGCACTTCCGGTTCCGGAACGTGGAAACGCAACATCCCAGCATCGGCCATGACCTTTGTCCTCCAATGTTGCCTGGTGCCGATATTTGCATATCTGCGCCGCCAGGCCAGTGCGAATTCGTCGGGGTAGCCTGCGGACGTCGGTCCCGGCCGCGCCGGCCGATCCAGCCTCCCCAGCACCAAGATGAAGATATGTCGACGAAATTTCTTGTCGATGTTGGGGGATGGCGCGCAATTAGGGAGAAGGTTGGGCTGGGTTTGCCGGAAGATAAGGTGATTGGCGAAGGCGGCGAAGCGTAATCTCCCTCCTTGAGGGGGAGATGGCCGGCAGGCCAGAGGGGGTCGGTTCGACTGGATGCGACCTCCTTGCGGCAGACGAAGGTTAGCGCTCCACGCGCAACGACCCCCTCTGTCGCCTTCGGCGACATCTCCCCTCAAGGGGGGAGATTACTCGCTCCGCCGCTTTTGCCAATCTTCCACGCTGCGAGAAAATCACGCGCATCATCCTTTGCCCCAATCACCAACCTCCATTCACCCCGCCCCCGCATCATGCTAACCAACCCGCCATGGCACAGAAGAAAGCATATGAGGTCGATGGGTGGTTGGCGCGGCCTGATGCGCGCATTTCCATCGTCCTGCTTTACGGCCCCGATCGCGGCCTCGTCTCCGAGCGGGCGAAGGCCTTTGCCGGCAAGACCGGCCTGGCTCTCGACGATCCCTTCTCGGTGGTCAGGCTCGAGGGTTCGGAGGTCGACCGCGATGAGGGCCGGCTGCTCGACGAAGCGCGCACCGTGCCGATGTTTTCCGACCGGCGGCTGCTATGGGTGCGCAATGCCAGCGGCCAGAAGGCATTGGCCGACGACGTCAAGGCGCTGACGGCGGAGCCCGCGCGCGATGCCATCATTCTCATCGAGGCCGGCGATCTCAAGAAGGGTGTCGGCCTGCGCGCCATCGTCGAGGCGGCGGACAATGCCATGGCGCTGCCGTGCTATGCCGATGAGGCGCGCGACATCGACGGCGTCATTGATGCCGAACTGGGCAAGGCCGGCATGTCGATGACCATGGAGGCGAGGCAGGCGCTGCGCCGTAATCTCGGCGGCGACCGGTTGGCCTCGCGCGGCGAGATCGAAAAGCTCGTGCTCTACGCCCATGGCCAGAACGAGATCGGGCTGGAGGAGGTCAAGGCGATGTCGGGCGACGTCTCCGGCGCCTCTTTCGACGACGCGGTCGACGCGCTCCTCGAAGGCAAGATCGGCGACTTCGACACCGCCTTCACCCGCCATTGCCAGTCTGGCGGCCAGCCCTTCCTGGTGCTGTCCTCGGCAATGCGGCAGTTGCAGCAGATCCAGACCATGCGCGGCCAGATGGAGTCCGGCAACCGCAACGCCGCCTCGGTCGTCGCCGCCGCCCGCCCGCCGGTGTTTTTCTCCAGACGCAAGCTGGTCGAGAAGGCGCTGGAACGTTGGAACGTCGACGCGCTCAGCCGCGCGCTGATGCGGCTGCAGACGGCGGTGCTGCAGACCAGGCGGCGGCCGGATCTATCGGTGGCGTTGGCGCGGCAGGCGCTGCTGGGTATTGCCGTGGAGAGCAGCCGGCTGGCGCAGAGGTAGGAGATTGGCCAATCTCCCCCCTCGTGGGCCTGTTGCAAAATTGTGTGGATGTGATTCCCTGTTTTTGAACCAGGGATCTTGCGATGACGACGAAGCCGAGCGGTCAGTTCAGTTTTGTGGAGGCTCTGCTGCCGCAGGGTCTTGGTCGGAGCGGTCG
>NZ_JAMYRE010000030.1:0-67965 GCF_040321265.1 Mesorhizobium sp. M0491 | reverse complement strand
GACCTTGGCTCAATCGCTCTAATCCCACGAAATCTCTCTCGTGTAGATACAAGGTGGCTCGGCGAAGCCGAGACGGAGAGGGGGAATGGCGCTGCCGTATCCAGGCGAGCGATTGCGCGCGTGCTAAGCCAGCGCCCTACGAAAGCCCCCTCTCCAGCCGCTTCGCGGCCACCTCTCCCCCGCCTTTAGCAGGGGCGAGGAACCCAGGTCCAGAGAAGGCGGGCAGGCCAGCGGGGTGTAGCATAGCGCCAAACAGCCGCGCCTGTTTGCGTCGCAGCGCTTCTCGTCCCCTTGCGCACAACCGGCTTGGCGTTTAGCAAGGCCGCGGTTCAAATTCTTTCCAGGACGGTTTCTCCATGGCAACGAAGCATCTTTTCCTGCTCCCCGGCGACGGCATCGGTCCGGAGGCCATGGCCGAGGTCAAGAAACTGATCGCGGTCATGAACGACAAGCTCGGCAGCGGTTTTGCCACCGATGAGGGGCTGGTCGGCGGCTGCGCCTATGACGCGCATGGCGCGGCGATCTCCGATGCCCACATGGAAAAGGCGATGGCGGCCGACGCGGTGCTGTTCGGCGCCGTCGGCGGTCCGAAATGGGATGCGGTGCCCTACGAGGTGCGCCCTGAGGCCGGCCTGCTGCGCCTGCGCAAGGACATGGAGCTGTTCGCCAATCTGCGCCCGGCCATCTGCTATCCGGCGCTGGCGGCGTCCTCCTCGCTCAAGCAGGAGGTGGTCGAGGGTCTAGACATCCTCATCGTGCGCGAGCTGACCGGCGGCGTCTATTTCGGCGAGCCGAAGCAGATCATCGATCTCGGCAACGGCCAGAAGCGCGGCATCGACACGCAGGTCTACGACACGTTCGAGATCGAGCGCATTTCGGGCGTCGCCTTCGAACTGGCACGCACGCGCAAGAACCACGTCACTTCGATGGAAAAGCGCAATGTGATGAAGTCGGGCGTGCTGTGGAACGAGGTCGTCACCCAGACCCACAAGGCGCGCTATTCCGACGTCAAGCTCGACCACATGCTGGCCGATGCCGGCGGCATGCAGCTGGTGCGCTGGCCAAAGCAGTTCGACGTCATCGTCACCGACAATCTGTTCGGCGACATGCTGTCCGACATCGCCGCCATGCTGACCGGCTCGATCGGCATGCTGCCGTCGGCCTCGCTCGGCGCGCCTGACGTGAAGACCAAGAAGCGCAAGGCGCTGTACGAGCCGGTGCACGGCTCGGCCCCCGACATCGCCGGCAAGGGCATCGCCAACCCGATCGCCATGATCGCGTCCTTCGCCATGTGCCTGCGCTATTCCTTCGGCATGGTCGAGGAAGCCGACCGCGTCGAAAGCGCGATCGCCGCTGTGCTCGACGCGGGCCTGCGGACGAAAGACATCATGTCCGATGGCATGACCGAGGTCGGTACGGTCGAGATGGGCGACGCGATCATCGCCAAATTCCTGGGCTGATATCGTGACGGTCGACGTCCGCTGGGCGACGATCGAGGACGCGACGGCGCTCGCGGCCATATTGTGCGAGATGGCGGTTCACTACCGGCAGCCACCTCTCGATGCCGGCCGGGCCGTGTCTGCCGCACGAAAATGGCTTGGCGAGGAAAGCCCGGCCTATCCGCATTTCGCGCTTGCCTTCGTCGACGGCGAGGTCAGCGGCCTGGCGTCGGTGGCGATCGCGCACCCCGGTATCGATCTCGAGCGGCTGCTGTTCCTCAAGGACCTGTTCGTGCGCGACAAAGCCCGCAACGCCGGCGTCGGCCGGGCGCTGATCGGCTTTCTCGCCGATCATTGCCTGCGCGAAGGCATCGGCCGCATCGACCTGACCACCGAGGACTGGAACGAGGGCGCGCTGCGTTTTTACGGCCGGCTTGGCGCCGAGCGCCACGGCCAGAAGGTCTTTCTCAGGCTTTCGGGTGAGGCGTTGAAAAGCGGCTAGATCCTGACGCCTGCCGGCACTGGTCCCCAAGGATTTTCGCCCACCTGGGACGGCAGAAGTCCGAAGACCAGCAAGGCAATGCTGCCAATGGGAGTGATGAAGCCCAGCAGTGCAAACCAGCCGCTCAGACCCGCGTCATGCACACGCCGCACGACGAGGGCAATCGACGGCAGGATCAATCCCGAAAAGAAAACCAGGAAGGGTATGAGCCCTATGGCCCTCATCGTCGTCCTGTCCGCATTGGTTTTGAAGCCATTGAACGCTAGGTCAACGAGTATTCCGAAGCCTAGAAGCGCCAATATCCCGAGGGTGTAGAATAGCCAGAAGGCCCAGAATTCCTTGCGGCGGGCGCGACCTTTGAAATTGCTATAGTCCGCAATTATCGCGCGCCAGAAGTAAGCCCACAGACCCATGGAATAGGCGGGCCTGCTCTCGGCCGAACGGCGTGGCTGGCCCGTGCTTGGCGATGGCGCTGTCGGGGTGACGGCGACTATATCGTGCGCCGTACCGTCATCCGGTTGAAACTCGACAAGGGTGCCCCTGGCGAGGGTCACTTCATGGCTCACATCGTCACGGGCAAAGATATAACGCTTGCTGTCGATTCCGTCGATGTAGCCGTAGTCCTGATCCTGATCGTAGTGGAATATCGTGCCACGCATGTTTCTCCCCCGCGTTGCGCAAATACTACCCAGGGTTGTTTGTGATTGCAATACACGTGGCGGCTAAATCCTGACACCCGCCGGCACCGGCCCCCACTGGTTTTCCCGGGCCTGCGTCGGGATCAGCGCGAAGACCAGGATGATCAGGCTGCCGATGGTCGGGATCAGGATCAGCAGGCTGAGCCAGCCTGACAGGCCGATGTCGTGGAGCCGGCGCACGATCATGCCGAGGCTAGGGAGCAGTGTCGCCAGCAGGAACGTGCCGCACAGCCCGACCGTTATCGCGCCCGAAATATCACTGTCGAAACCGCCCATATCCATATCGGTGTACAGGCCGATGCCGCCGATGATCAGCAGGCAAACCGTCCAGAACAGGCAGTAGCCCCAATATTCCTTGCGGCGGGCGCGGCCGGCGAAATTGAAGTAGTTCTGCGTCACGCCGCGCCAGAAATAGCCCCAGAGATCGCTGGGTTCGGCCGGCTCGGAGGAGCGGCCGAAATGCTGTGCCGGGGGCGGGGTTGCCGCGGCCTTGCTGCCGGCTTGAGTCGGTGCGGGGTTCGTGCCGGCGTCAGTGGCCGAAGTAGCGGTCTGGGCGGCAATCGAAAAGACGTCGTGAGCCTGGCCGCCGCCCGCCTGAAACTCGACGGACGCGCCCTTCCGCATGGCAGTTTCACGGCGCAGGTTTTCTCGGGTGAAGGTGTATTGGCTGCCGTCGGCGCCGGTGATGAAGCCGAAGCCCTGGACCTCGTCATAGTGAAGCACTTCGCCGCGCATTTGCCACCCCCGCTCGCCACGTCCTAGCCGAAGGTGGCACAGGGCCGTGCCGATGGGCAAGACGGCCAGCATGGCTACCCTCTTCGCGGCAAATGAAGCATAAGGCATCGAGTGCAACCGCCTTCGACAGAAGCAGACATGACAGTCGAGAGTCCTGACAGTAAAACCGTAAATGAAGATGGAGGGGAAAGAAGACCTCCCAGGCTGGCCATCGACGCCACCGGCCTGACGTTCTGGCCGTCCGGCCAGGGACTTGTCGGCATCCCACGGGTGGAAAGCTTTCTCGTCAGCGCAGCCCTGGCCGATCCCGACCCTAGCGTGGAGGTGGTGGCGTTCCGACCGTGGGAAGGCCGGTTTCGCCCCCTCGCTCCTTTCGAGCAGGACCATGTCGCGGCGGGCGAGATTTCACCCTGGCGCCTCAAACGATGGCCTGGGAGGCGCACGGCGATGTCGCAGGCCCTCGAAGCGGTGAGGCAGCAGCCATGGGGCAAGCGCGACGCCGACCGCCATCTCGCCAAGACGGTGACCCATGGCCGCAAAGGCATTGCCTATCAGGCGACGAAGCTGCTGATCCGGGCCTATCGTCTGTACCAGCGGGCGCGAGTCCGGTCGGCCCCGCGTCAGGATGTTCCAAGTCAACCGGCCGAGACTGAACGCGGCTTTGTCCTGATCAGCCATCACATTCTGACCGGGGACGACCGAGTCGCCGTCTCCGGGCGCGCCGGCGGCCTCGCGTTTCTTTGCCACGACCTCATACCGACACTGCGCCCCGACCTGGTTGGTATGAGCCCTGGCGAGGCGCGTTTCGGGTCATATCTCGAACACCTCGCGCGTTCCGGCGCGCCGGCATTTTGTGCATCGGACGAAGTTGGCTCGACGCTGACCGATCATATGCAACAGGCAGGCGTCACGCAGCCGGTGGTATACCGGTTTCCGATGCCTTCCATCCTGTACGAGACGGCTTCGCGCATGGGCGAGACTTCGCGCATCGAGGCCGACGAGCCATTCGTGCTCTATTGTTCGACCATCGAAGTGCGCAAGAACCACATCCTGCTGGCACGGATATGGCAGCAGGCGCTCGACGAAGGCGTCAAGCTGCCGAGGCTCGTCTGCGCCGGGCGCTGGGGCTGGATGATCGATCCGCTGCGCGCCTATCTCAAGGCCCATCCGAGACTGCTCGAGCGGGTTACGTTCACCGGAGCGATCAGCGATGAGGAACTCATCCGATATTATCGCAGCGCTTCCTTCGGCGTCTTTCCCTCGCATATCGAGGGCTGGGGCTATGGCGCCTCGGAATGTCTCGATTTCGGCGTTCCCGTCATCGTCTCGACCGCGCCGTCGCTGATCGAGGCGAGCGGCGGGCTGATGCCGGCGATCGATTCCAATGACCAGGCCGGCTGGTACGCTGCGATCCGCAGGATGGCGGAAGACCCGGACTGGCGCTCATCGCTGACGGAACGCATCGCAAAGCAGCATCGCCCGACGCCGGCATCGGCCAGCTGGGCTGCCATCAAGGCTGGCCTGCAGGCAAGCGCGTCCCTCCGGCCGAAGTCCTAGAGCAATTCCAGGAAAAGTGTGAAGCGGTTTTCCGTCTAGAATTGCGTCAAAACAAAGAGTTAGAGCAGATCGCCGTTTCCGTGAAACGGTGAAATGCTCTAGGTGGGCCGCTTCTTCGCCTTCTTGTGCTTGGGCGCGCCGGTGGTGTCGAATTTCGGCTTGCCCGGCTTCTTCGCCCATGGCTTTGCCTCATGCGGGGCGGCCGGGCGCTGATCGACTGCTGCCGGTGCACGTTTTTCGAATTTGCGCTTCGGCGCGTTGGGGTCGAATGGCGCCTTGCCGCGATGCGGTTTCTTGTCGGGGCTTGGCGGCTGGTAGCCGGCGCGCGACAGATCGGGCGTACCGTCGAGCCGCTTCACCAGGATGTTGCCTTGCAGCTTGCGGTCGGGACCGATCGCGGCGAGGAAGCGGTCGGCCCAGTCGGCTGATATCTGCACGTAGGTCTCTTCCGGCTGCATCTTGATGGCGCCGATCTCGCGCTTCGAGATGCTGCCGGTGCGGCACAGCATCGGGATGAGCCAGCGCGGCTCGGCATTCTGCCGGCGCCCGATCGACAACGAGAACCAGACGCTGTCACCGAAATCGTCGCGACGGCTGGGCGCCTCGTCGCGGCGCGCGAAACCTTCGCCTGCCGGTCTTTCACGCGACGGCGTGAAGGGCGCGATCTCCATGAGGTCCTCGGGGGCCGAGCGGCTGGCGCGGCACTGGCGCACGAAGGCGGCAGCCACTTGCTCGGCGCCATGTCTTGCGAGCAGCGCGTCGATGAAACCGCGCTCGTCTTCCTTCACCGGTTCGTCGAAAACCGGATCGGCAAGGATGCGCTCGTCGTCGCGCCGCATCACGTCGTCGGCCGAAGGCGGGCTCGCCCATGTCGCCTTGAGGCCGGCGTTCTGCAACAGCCGCTCGGTGCGCTTGCGAGCACTGTTGGGCACGATCAGCGCGCTGACGCCCTTGCGCCCGGCGCGGCCGGTGCGACCGCTGCGGTGCAGCAGCGTTTCCGGGTTGGTCGGCAGGTCGGCGTGGATGACCAGTTCGAGATTGGGCAGGTCGATGCCGCGCGCCGCGACATCGGTGGCGATACAGACTTTTGCGCGGCCGTCGCGCATCGCCTGCAGCGCATGGCTGCGCTCGTTCTGGCTGAGCTCGCCCGACAGGGCGACGACGGAGAAGTTGCGGTTGTTGAAGCGCGCGGTCAGATGATTGACGGCGGCACGCGTGTTGCAGAACACCAGCGCGTTCTTGGCTTCGTAATAGCGCAGAACGTTGATGATGGCATTTTCCCGGTCGGGCTGGGCGACGCTCAGCGCCCGGTATTCGATGTCGAGATGCTGCTTCTCCTCGCCGGCGGCCGAGATGCGCACCGCATCGCGCTGATAGCCCTGCGCGAGCGTGGCGATCGAGCGCGGCACCGTGGCCGAGAACATCAGCGTCCGGCGTTCGGCAGGAGCGGCGTCGAGGATGAATTCGAGGTCTTCGCGAAAGCCCAGATCGAGCATCTCGTCGGCCTCGTCGAGCACCACCGCCTTCAGCGCCGACATGTCGAGCGAGCGCCGGGTGATGTGGTCGCGCAGCCGGCCGGGCGTGCCGACGACGATATGGGCGCCGCGCTCCAGCACACGCCGCTCCGAGCGCATGTCCATGCCGCCGACGCAGGAAGCCACGGTGGCGCCGGTCAGTTCGTAGAGCCATTCCAGCTCGCGCGTCACCTGCAAGGCGAGTTCGCGCGTCGGCGCCACCGCCAGCGCCAGCGGTGCGGCGGCGTGGCCAAAGCGCTCCGCGCCCTCAAGCAGGGTCGGCGCCAGAGCGAGGCCGAAGGCCACCGTCTTGCCGGAGCCTGTCTGCGCCGAAACCAGCGCATCGGCCCCGCCGAGTTCCGGCGCCACAACCGCCTTCTGGACGGGCGTCAGCTCGGAATAGCCGCGTTTTTCCAGCGCCCTTGCCAGCGCGGGAACGAGTGCATCGAAGTTGGACATCTTACTCTTTCGGAATTCGGATTCTTATATGCCCAGCAATGGGCCTGTCTTCGGCGGGCGTCGGGACGCTCCATGAGCCGGATGGTCATGCCGTTCGTACTTCGTGCCGCCGCCATTGTACAGGGCAACAGGACGCTCATCGCAATTGACTCTTGACGCAAACCGCGTAAAAGCCCGCTTTGAACGGGATCGTTTTTCGATGCGCGGCCTTTTGATGGCTCTTCTTGCATTCGATGCCCCCAGCCTCAATGCACATCATTGGGCCGGGCGCGTCGGCGCGTCCCCTCGTTCCAGCAAAACCCCATTCTTGGCCAAAAAAACTACCAAAACCACCACCAAAACGGTGTGACTCCCTTGGCCTAACCACCCTCTCCCGGGTTCGGCCCGGGGGACGGAACCCGCATCGGCCAGCGGGTTTCTCCAAAAACCAAGCGGAGAGGGACAGGAGATTTTTCGATGAGTTTCAAGGTAGCGATCGTCGGCGCCACGGGCAATGTGGGCCGGGAAATGCTCAACATACTGGAAGAGCGCGGCTTTCCGGTAAGCGAAGTCGTGGCGCTGGCGTCGCGGCGCAGCCAGGGCACGGAAGTGTCGTTCGGCGACCGCACGCTGAAGGTGAAGACGCTCGACCAGTATGATTTTTCCGACACCGACATCTGCATCATGTCGGCTGGCGGCAGCGTCTCCAAGGAATGGTCGCCGAAGATCGGCAAGCAGGGCTGCGTCGTCATCGATAATTCGTCGGCCTTCCGCTACGATCAGGACGTGCCGTTGATCGTGCCGGAAGTGAACCCGGACGCGATCTCGCTGTTCACGCGCAAGAACATCATCGCCAATCCGAATTGCTCGACGGCGCAGCTGGTAGTGGCATTGAAGCCGCTGCATGACTTCGCCACCATCAAGCGTGTCGTTGTCGCCACCTACCAGTCGGTGTCGGGCGCCGGCAAGGAAGGTATGGACGAACTCTTTACCCAGACCCGCGCGGTCTTCGTCGCCGATGGCGTCGAGGTCAAGAAGTTCACCAAGCGCATCGCCTTCAACGTCATCCCGCACATCGATGTCTTCCTTGATGACGGCTCCACCAAGGAAGAGTGGAAGATGGTCGCCGAGACCAAGAAGATGCTCGACCCCAAGATCAAGCTGACGGCGACCTGCGTGCGCGTGCCGGTGTTCATCGGCCATTCGGAAGCGGTCAACATCGAGTTCGAAAAGCCGATCACCGCCGACGAGGCGCGCGATATCCTGCGCGAGGCGCCGGGCTGTCAGGTCTTGGACAAGCGCGAGGACGGCGGCTACATCACGCCGCTGGAATCGGCCGGCGAAGACGCCACCTTCATCTCGCGCATCCGCGAGGATTCGACCATCGACAACGGCCTGTCGATGTGGATCGTCTCCGACAATCTGCGCAAGGGCGCGGCGCTCAACGCAGTGCAGATCGCCGAGTTGCTGGTCGAGCGCGGCCTGATCCAGCCGAAGAAGAAGGCGGCTTAGTTTTCGCTCACGGGCCGTATCGCCGCTGCCGCGGCGGGCGCTCCGCGGGGGCGCCGGACGACCGGCGGCCCGCAGTCGCGGGCTCGGCCTTCGGCCGGGTGCTGAAGGTTAGCGAAGGCATTGATGGATGCCGATCTCCCCACGAGGGGGAGATCGGCAGCTCTGGCCGATGCGCTACGCTCTGTTCTCCCTGGCCAGCTGGTTCAACAGCCCCAGCGCTTCCTCCGCCCGGTCGACCGGCACGAACAGATGGTCGTGGTAGAAGGCCGAAACCGGGTTCACGCCCATGCCGGCGGCGGCGAGGCGCGTGGTGATGGCGGCGAGAAAGCCGACGGCTTCCAGCGACGAATGGATGTTCAGCGTGACCATCCGGCAGCGGAATGACGCGGTCAGTGCCGCAGCGATGGCCTTCTCCTCGGTTACGATCAGTGTCACGCCCTCGCGCTCACGAAAGATCATCACCGGCTCGAGGCCTTCCGGCTGAACGACGCCGGGCGCCAGCATGGCGAAGACATAGGTGCCGGCGAGCAGTTCCGGCGTCATCGATGCCAGCAGTGTCTTCAGATCGGTCTCGCCGGTCATTCGGTTTCTCTCGCTTGCAGAAATGGGCCGCAGCCCATGTGCTCTTCAATATCCGCGACCGGCGCGTGCCGATAGTCCAGGCGCTGCAAGGACGACATGGCGGTGTCGCTGGTGGCTGGGCTTGCAGAGCTGTCGCATCGCACAATAAAGGAGGTGAGGGCCGATGGCGGTCCGTGAAAGGCCTTCGATGATCGTTCGCCCGCGCCCCACATTCCTACAGCTGTTCTTCATCATGCGCGGTTCGGTCGTGCCACGCATCCTGCCGCAGATATTGGGCTTCGCGCTTTATTCCGCGATCATCCTGGCCGTGGCGCGCCGGTTCCAGCTTGATTTCAGCGTCTTCAACATCACGCCTTTCGGCCTGGTCGGCGTGACATTGTCGATCTATCTCTCGTTCCGCAACAACGCCGCCTACGACCGTTGGTGGGAGGCGCGCAAGCTGTGGGGCGCGCTGGTCTTCGAAATGCGCAACCTGGCACGCGCCACCACCAGCCTCATACCGGACCAGACCGAACAGCGCGCCTTGCTGATGGAAGCGCTCGCCTTCTGTCATTTCCTGCGCGGGCAGTTGCGCAAGATCGACAGCATGAAGGATGCCCGTGCCTTCATCGACGCCGAGGCGGACAAGGCAGCAGCCTTTTCCAATCCGGCGGACGAGATGGTCAGGCGCATGGGCCGGCGTGCCAATGCCCAGCGCCGGGCGGGCGACGTCGACACGATCGGCTTTCGTATCCTCGATGAGAGGCTCGCGTCGATCGCCGCCATCCAGGCTGGCTGCGAGCGGATCGCCGGCACGCCCTTGCCGTTCGCCTACACGCTGTTGGTGCATCGCACGGCCTATATCGTCTGCCTGCTGCTGCCGATCGGCCTGATCTCGACCGCCGGCTGGGCAACGCCGCTGTTCACGGCGCTGATCGCCTACACCTTCTTCGGCCTCGACGCGCTTTCGGAAGAGCTCGAGGATCCGTTCGGCACCGAGGCCAACGACCTCGCCCTCGACGGTCTCTGCCGCGTCTGCGAGATCTCGGTATTCGAGGCGCTGGGCGAAACGCCGCCGAAGATGATCCCGGCGGAAAAGTTCTATTTTTCGTAGGCGAAGGCGCGCGGGTTTAAAAGAATCCGCCCCGCTGTCGGATCGCGGCCCCATGCCACGTCCTTGGGTCGACCCCTGCGAAAGGGCTCGACCATCAGGAGGGACCACCATGAGTATTTCCGAAACCGCGCCCGTCTCGCCGGGCGCTTTGTGGACCGGCCGCGTGCTCAGCGGCGTCATCGTGCTGTTCATGATCTTCGACGGCGTCATCAAGCTGCCGCCGCTCGATGTCGTCACCCAGACGATGGTGCCGCTCGGCTGGCCGGCCGATGCCAATGTCGCGCGCATGCTTGGCGTCATCGGCCTGATCTCGACCGCGCTCTACGCCTTGCCGCGCACCGCGGTGCTCGGCGCCATCCTGCTCACCGCCTATATGGGCGGCGCCATCGCCACCAATGTCCGCGTCGACAACCCGCTGTTCTCGCACATTCTGTTCGGCGTCTATCTCGGCATTATTCTGTGGGGTGGCCTGTATCTGCGCGATGCCAGGGTCCGCGCGCTGATCCCGTTCAGCCGATAGATCCGCTCGAAGCATCGCTTCAACTCGAAGCCTGGAACCCTTTGCCGGGCAATGTCTTAGGGATCGAATCGCCGAGTTGCGAGTTAGAGATTCGCTTGGCGGCGGAGGCGGCTCCTATCGGAGAGGAACGACGATGAAGAAAACGATGCTTTTGATGGCGCTTCTGGTGCCGCTCGCCGCTTGTTCGCAAACGGAAAAAGGCGCGGCCGTTGGCGGCCTCGGTGGCGCTGCCGTCGGTGCGGCGGTCGCTGGCGATCCGGTTGAAGGCGCCGTCGTCGGTGGTGCTGTCGGCGCCGTTGCCGGTGCGCTGATCGGCCGGGCAAGCGAGAGCGGCGAATGCCGCTATCGCGATCGGCGGGGCCGCGTCTACATCGACCGCTGCCCGAGCGGTTATTGATCGGCAGCTCTTACAGACAGAACTGGACAGCAAAACGGCGGGCCTTGGCCCGCCGTTTTCCTGGATGCGATAGGGCAATACTTATTCGGCGGTGGCGGCTTCCGCCTCGGCCGGTGCTGCTGCGGCGGCCGCAGCCGCGGCAGCAGCGTCTTCCTGCGCCTTCTTCAAGAGCGAAGCACGTTCCTGCGCCTTCTTGCCCGGCTCGGCCTTCTTCGGGTTGGAACGGGCGTCGCGCTTGACGAGGCCGGCCTCGTCGAGGAAGCGCAGCACGCGGTCGGTCGGCTGGGCGCCATGCGCCAGCCAATGCTTGACGCGGTCGGCGTCGACCTTGACGCGTTCGCCGTCCTTGGGCAGCAGCGGGTTCCACGAGCCGATCGATTCGATGAACCGGCCGTCACGCGGCGAACGGGCGTCGGCAATGACGACGTGGTAGTAAGGACGCTTCTTCGAGCCCGCACGGGCCAGTCGGATCTTCAAGGGCATTTATTTTCTCCTAAAAAGGCTGATTTGGTTGATCGGTTGGTGGCTGGTTTCTCAGCCGGCTTTCATCACGCCGTTGGAAGCGGCGATCTGTTCGTGGTGGCGGATCACTTCGCGGACGACGAAGTTGAGGAATTTTTCCGCGAAATCCGGGTCGAGATGGGCATCCTTCGCCAGCTGGCGAAGCCGGGCGATCTGCTGCTGCTCGCGTGCCGGGTCGGCCGGGGGCAGGCCATGCGTCGCCTTCAGCACACCGACCGCCTTGGTGCAGCGGAAGCGCTCGGCCAGCATGTGGATGAGGGCCGCGTCGATGTTGTCGATCGAGGCGCGGTAATCGGCCAGGAGAGCGCGGGCGTCGGCCATGTCCTTCTCTTCGTTCATGGCGTCCTCACTTCTTCTTGCCAAGGCCGGGCAGCCCGCCACCGCCGAGGCCGGGAAGCCCGGGGAGTTTCATGCCGCCGGGCAGACCTGGCACGCCGCTGGGCAGGCCACCGCCGCCGGGAAGGCCTTTCATGCCGCCGCCAAGGCCGGCTGCCTGTGCCTGCTTCTGCAAGGCTTCGAGCTGCTTAGGGTCCATCTTCGACAGGTCCGGCATGCCGCCGCCCATCATGCCGCCACCCATGCCCCCGGGGCCGCCGGGCATCATGCCGCCGAGGCCCATCTTGGAGGCGAGGCCGCCCATCATGCCGCGCATCAGGCCGCCGCCTTTGCCCTTGCCGCCCATCGCCTTCATCATGTCGGCCATGCCGCGATGCATCTTGAGCAGCTTGTTGATTTCGGCCGCGTCGGTGCCGGAACCGGCGGCGATGCGCTTCTTGCGCGAATGCTTGAGCAAATCGGGATTGGCGCGCTCGGCCTTGGTCATCGACGAGATGATGGCGAGCTGGCGGCCGAACATCTTGTCGTCGAGACCGGCGGCGGCCATCTGGTCCTTCATCTTGCCCATGCCGGGCATCATGCCCATGATGCCGCCCATGCCGCCCATCTTCGACATCTGCTGAAGCTGGCCGGCGAGATCGTTCAGGTCGAACTTGCCCGACTGCATCTTCTTGGCCATCGCCGCCGCCTGCTCGGCGTCGATGTTCTCGGCGGCCTTTTCGACGAGCGAGACAATGTCGCCCATGCCGAGGATGCGGTCGGCGATGCGCTTGGGGTGGAATTCCTCCAGCCCGTCCATCTTTTCGCCAGTGCCGATCAGCTTGATCGGCTTGCCGGTGACGGCGCGCATGGAGAGTGCAGCACCACCGCGGCCGTCGCCGTCCATGCGGGTCAGGACGAGGCCGGTGATGCCGACGCGCTCGTCGAAGCTCTTGGCCAGGTTGACGGCGTCCTGGCCGGTCAGCGAATCGGCGACCAGCAGGATTTCGTGCGGGCTCGACACCTTCTTGATGTCGGCCATCTCGACCATCAGCGGCTCGTCGATATGGGTGCGGCCGGCGGTGTCGAGGATGACGATGTCGTGGCCGCCGAGCTTGGCCGCCTGCACGGCGCGGCGGGCGATGTCGACCGGCGACTGGCCGTCGATGATCGGCAGCGTGGCGACCTTGACCTGTTCGCCGAGCTGGCGCAGCTGCTCCTGCGCAGCGGGGCGCCGCGTGTCGAGCGAGGCCATCAGGACCTTCTTGTTCTGACGCTCGGAAAGACGCTTGGCGATCTTGGCCGAAGTGGTCGTCTTGCCGGAACCCTGCAGGCCGACCATCATGATGACGACCGGCGCCGGGGCATTGAGATCGATGGCGACGCCTTCGGCGCCGAGCATGTCGACCAGTTCGTCATGGACGATCTTGACGACCATCTGGCCGGGCTTGATAGACTTGACCACGGCAGCGCCGACGGCCTTCTCGCGCACCTTGTCGGTGAAGGAGCGCACCACTTCCAGCGCCACGTCTGCTTCGAGCAGCGCCCGGCGCACCTCGCGCAGCGCCGCCGAGACATCAGCCTCCGACAGGGCTCCGCGGCCGGTCAGGCCGTTCAGGATCGAACCAAGACGTTCCTGTAGCGATTCAAACATTCGTTTTCCTTTTCCCTGGCATCCGGATGATGCCCGAGAGGTAATGCGTTCGCGCCCAGTGTCCAACCAAAAGCCAAAACCAAAAAGCACCCGGGGGCGCTCAGCGCTGCCGGGTGTTGGCCTCCAGGATCGATTTACAGCACTTCACCTCAAAGAGGCTTCGGCGTCCTGGTCGGCTTGCTCGGAGGGATACTCGTCGCGGAATTCGGGGCGTGTAGACAGGAAATCGGCCGCGGAGTCAAGACAAAGACCGGATTGCGTCGTTCCCGGCCTGCAATCAGGCCGTGCTCGCCCGGTCCGGAAGCTCGGCGGCGACCTTGAGCGGCGAACGCGGATGTAGAAGCAGCACGATGGTCAGCAGGCTGCAGGCGATGCCGATGAAGGCGATGAGAACCGCATCCGAGGTCGCCCAGCCCGGTCCTTCGAGCGGCCTGGCATTGAACAGGGCGAAGGAATTGTAGCTTTCCTGATGCGAGATCAAGAGAAACCCGGTCAGGTTGTTGCCGAGATGAGCACCCAGGGCGGCGCCGAGATTGCCGGTTGCGTAGACGACAAGTGTCAGCAGCAGCGCGAAAGCGGCGATCGACGCCAGCACGCAAGCATTGATGGCTGGTGACGAACTCGCACTCCAATGCAGCGAGGTGAACAGCAGGGCCGGCAGCAGGGCCCAGACGAACGGGCTCGTGAACCGGCTGGCGAGACCGCGCAGCAGGTAGCCGCGAAACAGCAGCTCTTCCGAAGAGGTCTGCACCAAGGTAAGCGCGGCGATCGGGATCGCAAACAGCAGCCAGGACGACAGGCTGATCGGGCCACGCGTGATCTGCGGCTGCAGCAGATAGAGCAGGATTTCGGATATGAACGACGTGATCAGCACCGCGATCAGCCCTTTGAGGAAGCCGGGCCATGAAACTCGTCGGCTGTTGCCGAGCAGCGCCGACAGCTTCTCGCCATGCACCCAGCGCATCGCGACCCACAGGCCGATCCAGATGCCGGCAAACGAGACGAGCGCGGTGAGGATGCCGAGGGGCGAAGCGAGGAAGCCCTGAATGCCGGATGATGGGGTCGCCTGCCAGGCGATGAAGGCATAGGTGCCGCCGACCAGCACGGCCACGGTGGTTGCTGCCCAAAAAAGGACCACGATCCCCGTTCCGAGCAACAGGCGCGGCAAGGTCGTCCTGGCGTTCGGCGAATGCCTGTAACGCTCGAAGGCGGCCGGATCGATGGTCACGCGGGCTCCCTTCCCAAAGTCATCGCCTGTTGACTAACCGATGGCCGGGAAAATCGGAATGGTTTTCCGCAAAGACTAAGCCAGAGCAAAGTCGGCGCAGGAGAGCGCCGCGCGGCAGCGCCGCCTGCTGGCGGCCGCTGCTGTCGCTGCGGCCGCTTGTGCCGCTTGTCGTCAGCGAACGACGTACATGATGCGCCGGGTCTGCGGATCGATCAGCGCCCGCTGGCCGTTCACATAGACATAGCGGTAATTGTAGTCCGGAATCTCGCGCAGCTCGACGGTGTCGGGCAGGGTCGCGCCGGTCACCACTTCGCCTTCGAGATAGATGGGATCGAGGCGATGCGTGTCGACATAGGTGCGGACTTCAGCCGGGGGCGAAGGGAAGTCATCCACGACCGGATCGCTGGCGATGATCGCGCCGGTATAATCGGTCGAGTAGTTGCCGATGTCCTCCGGCGGCGAGACGACAGCAACGCTGGAGCGCCGTTCCGTCAGCACCACCCGGCTGCCGCCTATATCGGCCGTCACATAGTCGGAATAGACCCAGCCCTGGCCGCCGGCCTCGGCTATGGTGCACCATTTGCTGTTTTCGATGCAGCCATTGAGCGTTGCCGACTGACCGGCGGCGAGCACGCCGATCACAGGGTATTGCGGGCCGGGCCCGGCGCGCACGTTAAGATCGGTGACGGCTGAGACGGCGGTATCGGCAAACGCGGCGCCGGACATCACGGTCAGCATTCCGGCTACCGCAGGAAACAATAGGGATTTCATGGTTTCTCTCCGTTTTCATGGTCCCTCGCCAGCGAAAACGGGGCAGCAGCTCATGCGTTCCCGCTAAAGCGCCTGCGCCAACTCACGATTTGTTCCGTGTTCTTTCGGCAAATCGGTCAGAAGTTCGTGAACGAATTCCAATTTCCGCGCCGTGACGTCCGAAATGACGAAGGGGTAGAGGTCGGGCAGGCCCATGCAGCGGTTGATCGAATTGGAGGCCTCCGACAGCACCAGCCAGCGGGCAAGGATCTTTTCGAAAGGCTCCGGCGCGGTCGCCGGCTCCGAGGGTGCTGCCTGCAATTCGCCGCCGGTGTCGCCGCGCGGCAAGTCGTTGGCCTCCACCGTCTCCAGCCGGCCGAGCGGAAAGTTCAGTGCGTGCACCATTTCCAGCGTGTCGGTGATGTGCAGGTGATGAGCCCAGGTCTCGGCCCAGTCCTCCCAAGGATGCGAGGTCGCATAGGCCGAGATGTGGCCCTGCTGCCAGTCGGGCGGCGCACCATCGGCATAATAGGCCTTCAGCGCCTGTTCGTAATCGGCGCGGTCGTCGCCGAACAGTGCGCGGAAAGCTTCGAGCCTGCGCGGATCGTCGCGGATGAGGCGGTCCCAGTAATAGTGCCCGAGCTCATGGCGGAAATGGCCGAGCAAGGTGCGGTAGTTCTCGCCCATCTCGACGCGCCGCTTCTCGCGCTCGGCCGAATCCGCCTCGGCGACATTGAGCGTGATCAAACCATTGTCGTGGCCGGTGAGGATCCGCTCGCCACCAGGGCCGCCACCGATCGGATCGGCGAGGAAGTCGAAGGCCAGGCCGACCTCGTCGGCAGGGGTCTGCTTGGGGACTACCGGCAGCCCGAAGGCCAGCAGCGAGTAGATGGCGCGCTTCTTCGCCGCTTCGACACGGATCCAGCGGCGGCGGTTGCCGTCGACGGAGAGATCCGGGATCAGCTGGTTCAGCACGCAGGCGCGGCAAAAAGCGTGACCCGGTTCCGCCATCCAGTTGCAGGCGCATTCGTCGGCGTTGGTGCACTGGAAGACGCCGTCGACGCCCGCCAGCGCAAAGCGCGCGTGCTCGGGATCGTAGAGCACCGGGTTCCCGCAGTTCAGGCACTTGGCGTTCTCGAAATAGATGCGATGGCCGCAATGGGGGCAGTCGAAGAGTTTCATGTCGGTCTCAATTCACCGGAGGTGACATAGATGTCACGGCGGCCCGTGCCCAACGCGAACAGCCGCGCGGCGTTCCGCATTTTGTCGAACTTGTTGGAACATAATCTCTGCAGAACGAGGTTTCGCAAAGCGAAGACCAGGTTCCACCTGTCGTTGGTTCCGTCCTTCGGTTCGGATCATGTCCTCGCCGCAAGCTGGGTGACAACCTGTCTTGCCACCGCTTCGCCTGACAGCCGTGCGCCGCCACAGGTCTGCATCAGCGGACCGGCCAGATGCTCGCCGGCGAAGAAGATCTTGTCGGCCACCGGCTGCATGAGTGCGGCGCGCGCCAGTGAACGGCCGGGGCGAGCGGCGGCATAGGCACCGCGCACGAAGCGCTCGCCGCCCCAATTGGTCATCATGGCGCGTCCGACATGCTTGCGCGTATCGCCGCCGAAGATGCCGCACAGCCGGTCAACGACGAAGTCGATGCCGGCCGCTTCACCGGCCGCCGACAGCTCCCAGGCGAAATCGCCGCCAACGAAACCGACCATCAGGTCGAGGTCGAACGGAAAACACAGGAAATAGATGTCGTGCCTTGCCATCCGTTCGATCAGCAGGTCGTCGAAGGGCTGCAGTCCGAGCCTTGTGCCCGATATCTCGACAGGCAATTTGGTCAGCATGCCCATCGGCAGGTCGAAGAAGGCGCCGAAATGCGTGTCGGGCAAGGCCGGCGAGAACGCGATCTCCTCGAAGGCGAGCACCGCCGGCGAAGCGGTGACGATCACCGCTTTGGCGCGGACGGCGCCGCGATCGGTGACGCAGGCGACGCCGGGCACGTCCCACAGGATCTTGCGCACCGGCGTCGACAGTTCGACCGGCACGCCGGCGCCGAAACGTGCTACCAGCGCGCCAAGGCCCTCCTTGCTGAAGTAGTTCGGGTCGAGATCGGCAGCGGCCTGGAAGTCCAGGATCGAGATTTCGTCCTCGTCGGCACCGAAATCCATCGGCCCGGCGAAGGTGGCGGCGGCGCGCGGTGCATGGCCTTTTGCCAACAGCGCCGAAAGACGATCGTCATCTCCGTCCTTCACTTCATGCTTGGCCAGCAGTTCGAACAGCTTTGCGTCGGCGGCCTTCATGTCGGCTTCTTCCGCTTCGCTCGCCTTGCGCTCGCGGTAGTAGAGATGATCGACGTTCATGTCGTGATGATGCAACGTCCAGCCTGCCGCCTGGGCTTCGGGAAAATAGGGATTGCGGTCGGCCGCATGCAGCCAGGCGCAGCCGATGTCGAAAGGCACGCCGAAATGCTGGTCGCTGGTCCAGGCTCGCCCGCCGATTCGGTCTATCGCTTCGAGCAGCGTGAAGGAAAGCCCCGCCGCCTGCAAGCTCCTGGCGGCGGCAAGACCCGCCGAGCCGGCACCGATGATGACGACATCAACGTCTTGCATGCAGCCCCCCTGCCACAATAATCACTTGATCCTAGGCAAATTCCACGGCATTCGCCAGCATTGCAGCGGTGACAGTGACAAGTGCGCGTTTCGCTGGCAAGTTCGCAATTGGGACGTGATTCAGGCAACCAGGAGATCAACATGGCAATTCTTGCCAAGGGAAAGATGTTTGCAGCGGCCGTGGTGGCGGTGCTTGCGCTGGCGACGGGCGCACAGGCGGCAGCCAGCTGCGGCAAGACCGGCGCCGGCTTCGACGCCTGGAAGCAGGACTTTGCCGCGCAGGCCAGGTCGAAAGGTGTAGGCGCCAAGGGGCTGGCCGCTCTGGCCGGGGCAAACTACGCGACAAAGACGATCTCAGTCGACCGCGGCATTCACAAGGCCTTCAGCGGCTCGGTGGACGATTTCATGCGGCGTCGCGGTGGCGCAGCGATTATTTCCAAGGGCCGGTCGCTGAAAAAGTCGAATGCGGCGCTGTTCTCCAAGATCGAAGCGAATTACGGCGTGTCGCCGGGCGTGTTGCTCGCCATCTGGGGTATGGAAACCGGCTTCGGTTCGGCCATGGGCAACCAGAACACCGTCTCTGCCATTTTGACGCTTGCCTATGATTGCCGCCGGCCGGGGTTCTTCTACCCGCATGCCATCGCAGCCCTGAAGCTGGTTGATCGCGGGGCGTTGACAGCCTCGTCGGTCGGGGCCGCGCATGGCGAGATCGGACACACGCAGTTCCTGCCCGGAAACGTCCTGAAATATGGCGTCGGTGGCGGAAACCTGCGCGACAAGAGCACGGCGCTGGCTTCCACCGCCAACTTCCTCAAGGGGCATGGCTGGCGGGCGGGCGCGAGCGCGAGTGCGAATATGGGCGCGATTGCCGGCTGGAATTCCGCGAGCGTCTATCAGCAGGCCATCGCCCGCATTGCCACGGCGATCGACGGCGATTGACGGATCATGCTCCGGGCAGAAGGCCCCGGCTATTTTTGACTTGATCGGAAACCCGGCGCGAATGTCGGGTTTCATTTGATTTCGAGCGTGTAGGAGCAGCCCGCCAGCGTCTTGCCGGGGTGCGACTCGACGGTCGAGACGTTGAGCTTGATGCCCGTGGAGAAGGTCAATCCTTCCGACTCTTCGGTGCTTTGGACAACGACCTTCTCGCCAAGGAATTTTTCCGGCGTCGAAAAAACGGCAATGACATTGAGCTCCCTGGCAAGCTCTGGCGCCGCAATGCCATCGAGCACGGCCATCGGCCCGGCTGCGGTAAACACGATCGATCCCGTCTCGCGGTTGAACACGCGGATTTTGGCCGGCAGTTCGTATTGGCTGAGAAACGGATTGCCCGAGGCAACCTCCTTCCAGCCAAGCGTTTCAACGGCACCTGGTGCGCTGGACAGCCACAGGGCAAAGTCGTTGTAGGTCGGAACGTCCGCCCTGCACTCGATCAGGGCCGGAAGGTCGAGAGAGGCGGGGTCGAACTCCTGGCCGGCGGCCGGCGTCGCCAGAACAACCAGCGGCGCCAAGCAGCGACCGAAACCGCGCATCCGCGCTACTTGGTGCGGCTGCGCGCGGCCAGCGTCCTTAGCCTCAGCGCGTTGAGGCGGATGAAGCCGGCGGCGTCCTTCTGGTCGTAGGCGCCGCGATCGTCCTCGAAGGTGACCAGCGCATCCGAATAAAGCGTCTTCTTCGACTTGCGGCCGGTGACCATGACATTGCCCTTGTAGAGCTTGAGGCGCACCGTGCCTTCGACGTCTTCCTGGCTCTTGTCGATCATCGCCTGCAGCATCAGCCGTTCGGGCGCGAACCAGAAGCCGTTGTAGATCAGCTCGGCATAGCGCGGCATGAACTCGTCCTTGAGGTGGGCGGCACCTCGGTCGAGCGTGATCGATTCGATGGCGCGATGGGCTGATATCAGGATGGTGCCGCCTGGTGTTTCGTAGACGCCGCGCGATTTCATGCCGACGAAGCGGTTCTCGACCAGGTCGAGCCGGCCGATGCCATTGTCGCGGCCAAGATCGTTGAGTGCCGCCAGCATGGTCGCCGGCGACAGTTTCTTGCCGTTCAGCGCGATCGGATCGCCCTTCAGGAACTCGATCTCGATCTCGGTGACGGTATCAGGCGCGTCCATCGGCGAAACGGTGCGCTGGTGGACGAATTCGGGCGGCTCCACCCACGGGTCTTCCAGCACCTTGCCCTCGGAGGACGAATGCAAAAGGTTGGCGTCGACCGAAAACGGTGCGTCGCCCTTCTTGTCCTTCGGCACCGGGATCTGGTGCTGCTCGGCGAAATTCATCAGGTCGGTACGCGATTTGAACGACCAGTCGCGCCACGGCGCGATGACCTTGATGTCGGGGTTCAGTGCGTAAGCTGAAAGCTCGAAGCGAACCTGATCGTTGCCCTTGCCGGTGGCGCCATGCGCGATCGCGTCGGCGCCGGTTTCCCGGGCTATATCGACCAGATGCTTGGAGATCAGCGGCCGCGCGATCGAGGTGCCGAGCAGATAGGTGCCTTCATAGACGGTGTTGGCGCGAAACATCGGGAAGACGAAGTCGGACACGAATTCCTCGCGCACGTCGACGACGCGGATGTCCTTGATGCCCATCATCTCGGCCTTGCGACGGGCCGGCTCGAGTTCGCCGCCCTGGCCAAGATCGGCGGTGAAAGTCACGACTTCGGCGCCGAGTTCAGTCTGCAGCCATTTCAGGATGATGGATGTGTCGAGACCGCCGGAATAGGCGAGCACGACCTTCTTGACGTCTTTGGCCTTGGACATTTCTACTCCGTCGATGGCGGACGCCCCAGCCTGGGCGTCACGGATTGTCGCAGCGCCTTTTAGCAGGAACGGCAGAGCGAGCAAGCACACGTGCATGCATGGCTTCTGGTCCAGTCCATGGCGAGGGGTGGGCAGGGAAAACAACCTGCTGCAATCAAGGGCTGCATTTGCTGGAGGGATTTAATCAAGTTTTCACGCTCCGTCGCTAATATGACGACAAGCTGTGTAGGCGAAGTGCCGAGACGGCCTTGCCTCGTCGCGGGCACCCTCGGGCTGGGCCATTCCTGATGCGCGTTATATCATGCATCGCCATGGAGCATAATCTGTGGCTTGTCCTGCTGGCGGCGCTGATGTGCGTCACCGGCTGCTGGGTGACGATCGGCCTCTTCGACCGTTCGAGAAAAACCACCGGCGTGCAGATGAAGGGCTGGCTGTTCCTGACCGCGGTCGCCGCCGGCTCGTCGATCTGGTGCACCCATTTCATCGCCATGCTGGCCTACCAGCCCGGCGCGCCGATCACCTTCGATCCGGTCCTGACCATGGCATCCCTGGTCATCGCCATCGCCGGCACCGGGCTGGGTTTCACCCTCGCATCCGGCAAGAGCCGGCGCCTGGCCCCGGAATGGGGCGGCGTCGTCGTCGGCCTGGCGATCTCGGCCATGCACTACACCGGCATGATGGCCTATCACGTTGCCGGCATCGTCGAATGGGACGGCTCCTATGTCGTGGCCTCACTGGTCATCTCGGCGGTGTTCTCCGCCCTGGCCGTCGGCCATGCCGTGCGCCGGCCATACCGCTGGTCGAACTATCTCGCCATCGGGCTGCTGGTGCTGGCGATCGTCGGCCTGCATTTCACGGCTATGGCCGCGGTGGCGGTGACGCCGCTGTCCTTCATCAGCACAGGCACCAATCCCGATATTCTGGTGGCAATGGCGGTCGCCGTCGCCGTGGTGGGCCTGATCGTCGCGGCTACCGGCTTCGCCAGCTATCTGATCGATGAGCGTGGTCGTTTGGAGAGCTTCGAGCGGCTTCAGCATCTCGCCCTCAACGACGCCCTTACCGGCCTTCCCAACCGGGTCTCCTTCAACGACCGCCTTGACCATGAAATCGACCGGGCATGCGAGGGCGAGGACACAATGACGGCGGTCATCGTCATCGATCTCGACCGCTTCAAGGAGATCAACGACCTCAGGGGGCATGCGGCCGGCGACCAGGCGCTCAAGATCGTCGCCCGCAGGCTCTCGAAACTCATCGGCGAGGGCGAATTCGTCGCCCGGCTCGGCGGTGACGAGTTCGCCGCGATCAAGCGCTTCAAGGATCAGAAGGACCTTCTCGGGCTGGTCTCGCGGCTGGAGAAATCCCTGTTCGAGCCGTTGCGGCTCGACGATTTCGAAATCGCCGCCGGCGCCAGCATCGGCGTAGCGATCTATCCGCGCGACGGGGCCGACCGCGAGCGGCTGGTCAGCAATGCCGATCTTGCCATGTACCGGGCAAAGAACGACGTCACGCGAGCCGTCTGCTTCTACGAATCCGCCATGGACGAGACGGCGCGGGCGCGCCGCGCGCTGGCCACCGACCTTCGCCAGGCGATCGAGCGCGGCGAGCTTTCGCTCCACTATCAGGTACAGACCTCGGTCCCGACCGGCGCCACCTGCGGCTACGAGGCGCTGCTGCGCTGGACCCATCCGGTGCACGGCATGATCCCGCCCGCCGAATTCATCCCGATTGCCGAGGAGAACGGCTCGATCATGGCGATCGGCGAATGGGTGCTGCGGACCGCGTGCCGCCAGGCGGCCTCGTGGGGCAACGGCCACAAGATCGCGGTCAATCTGTCGCCGGTACAGTTCGCCCATGCCGATCTCGCCAAGCTCGTCCATCAGATCCTGATCGAGACCGGGCTGTCGCCGAAACGGCTGGAGCTGGAGCTCACCGAATCGACGATCGTCGCCGACAAGGTGCGCACGCTGCATGTTCTGCGCCAGATCAAGGCGCTGGGGGTGACGATCGCGATCGACGATTTCGGCACAGGCTATTCATCGCTCGATACGCTGCGCTCGTTTCCGTTCGACAAGATCAAACTCGACCGTTCATTCATGGCTGACGTCGAGCGAAGCCCGCAGGCCAAGGCCATCATCCGGGCGGTGCTGACGCTGGGCCGCAGCCTCGACATTCCGGTGCTTGCCGAAGGCGTCGAGACGCATGTCCAGCTCACCATCCTGCAAGTCGAAGGCTGCAACGAGGCGCAAGGCTATCTCCTCGGCCGGCCCAAGCCGATCGACCAGATCACCGGGGACGCCGATGTCCGCAACGATCAACTCGTCGCGGAGGAGCCGGCGAGGATGCGGCTGAGCAGGCAGGCATAGGACGCCGCGGCCGGCCGTCCAGCGAATGCCGTGCGGACGCCTGCTGGATCGAGATCGGGTCGCTGCTGTGTCTGGCATCGTCATGGCGCATCCTGTATAGGCCTCGCAATCCCTTGGGGGCCGCTCATGTCGTTCATTCCAGACACCGCCACGCTGATCCAGTTCGCCATCGCCACGGTCATCCTGGCGATCACGCCGGGGCCGGACATGACCCTGTTCGTCTCGCGCACGCTGAGCCAGGGCCGTGCCACCGGCTTTGCCTCGATGGCCGGCGCGCTGTGCGGCACGCTGATCCACACCACACTGGTGGTTGTCGGTGTCTCGGCGCTGATCGTCGCCTCGCCGATGGCTTTCTTCGTGCTGAAGATCTTCGGTGCCGGCTATCTCGTCTTCCTGGCCTGGCAGGCAATCACCAGGGGCTCGGCCTTTTCGCCGGAGAAGAAGACAGGCCCCGAGATTTCCCTGTTGCGCAGCTGGGCCGCGGGTCTTGGCGTCAATCTGCTCAACCCGAAGATCATCCTGTTCTTCATGACCTTCCTGCCGCAGTTCGTCTCCGCGCATGATCCGAACGCACCGGGAAAGCTGTTTTTCCTTGGGCTGATGTTCATTGTGCTGTCGGTCCCGGTGACGGTGCCGATGGTGCTGGCGGCGGAAAAGTTTTCGGCGGCGATGAAGGCCAGCCCGCGCGTCACACGGGCGGTCGACTATCTCTTTGCCGGCGTGTTCTCCGCCTTCGCCCTCAAGATCCTGACGGCGCAGGCGAAGTAGGCGCCGTCATCCTGTCTGGCCATCCTCTTTTGATCCTGGTTCGCCTTGCCACCAGCTTGCGGCCCAGCGCCCGGCGCTGAGCCAGTAAAAGATACCACCGACCATGCCGCTGCCGATCACGGCCATGATGGCGCTGGTGTCCCTGACGATGAAGGCGGTGTCATCGCTGCGGTCGGCAAGCCCGAGGAAAACACCGGCAACCACCGCGCCTGCCAGCGCATAGAACAGCCAGTCGCGCCGGCCCAGGATTTCGGCAAGCAGGATGACGACAGAGGCCGGCATCAGGGCGAAATAGGCGACGAACAGGGCGGCGAAGGGAATTGAGAAATACAGGGAAGCCGTCGCCGTCGGGTGCGCATGTTCCGGCGTGTAGCCGAGCGATGCCAGGAACAGGATGTTGAGGAAGGCACTCGCCGCCAGCGAGGCGACGGCATAGCCGAACAGGATGACAGTGAAACGGACGAGGTAGCCGACGAGACGCGCCATCAATCTCTGCCCAGAGTCTGTCGCGTGCCGGACCTGCGTCCAGCCAGAAGCCAGTAGACCGAACCGGCGGCGATGCCGGCGGTGGCGAGAAAACCCAGAAAGCCCGGATTGAAGACAAAGCTGCTGGCCGAGCGCGGCATGGATACGCCAAAGGCGATGGACGTGATCGCACCGGTGGCGGCGAAGTAGTACCATCCCCGAAGTGAAAACCGTTCGGCGACAAAGAGCGCCGGGCCGACGATCAACAGCGCGCCGATCGTTACGGTCAAGACGGCGAGCGGGAACGAGCCCAGCCAGTCGAAAGCGAAAATGATGGACCAGTTGCCGTCTTCGATGCCTTCCAGGAGAGCGATCAGCAGCACCGGCACCAGGATCGAGGTCAGCACCGCGGCGACATAGCCGACCGCCATGATGGCGAAGCGTTTTAGCCAGGCGAAGGGGCGGCTCACGCCTCGCCGTGCCCCGCTATCATCATCGCTTCCAGCGCCAGCCGGTCGACCTTGCGCATGCGCTCGGAGTCGGATTTGAGCTGGCCGCAGGCGGCGAGAATGTCGCGGCCGCGCGGCGTGCGGATCGGCGAGGCATAGCCGGCATTGTTGATGTAATCGGCGAATTTCTCGATCGTCTCCCAGTCCGAGCACTGGTAATTGGTGCCCGGCCACGGGTTGAACGGGATCAGGTTGATCTTGGCCGGAATGCCCTTGAGCAGCTTGATCAGGCCCTTGGCGTCCTCGATGGAATCGTTGACGTCCTTCAGCATCACATATTCGAAGGTGATGCGCTTGGCGTTCGACAAGCCGGGATAGGCGCGGCAGGCGGCGATCAGCTCGTTGAGCGGATACTTCTTGTTGATCGGCACAAGCAAGTCGCGCAGATCGTCATTGGTGGCGTGCAGCGAGATCGCCAGCATGACGCCGATCTCCTCGCCGGTGCGGAAGATTTCCGGCACGACGCCGGAGGTCGACAGCGTGATGCGCCGCTTCGACAGGGACAGGCCGTCACCGTCGGAAGCGATCAGCAGCGCCTTCTTCACCGCTTCGAAATTGTAAAGCGGTTCGCCCATGCCCATCATGACGACGTTGGACACTTTGCGGCCCTCGGCCGGCACGATGGCGCCGTCGGGCGTGTCGCGGTCGGGAAAATCGCCGAGCCGGTCGCGGGCGGTGAGCAGCTGGGCGAGGATCTCCTCAGCCGTTAGATTGCGCACCAGCTTCTGCGTGCCGGTGTGGCAAAACGAGCAGGTCAGCGTGCAGCCCACCTGTGACGAGATGCACAGCGTGCCGCGACCCTCTTCGGGAATGTAGACAGTCTCGATCTCGACCGGCCGGCCGGCGCCGCGCGGCGGAAAGCGGAACAGCCACTTTCGCGTGCCGTCGGCGGAAATCTGCTCCTCGACGATCTCGGGCCTGGCGACGGTGAAATGCTTGTCGAGCTCGGCGCGCAGATCCTTGGAGATGTTGAACATGCCGGCGAAATCGGAGACGCCGCGCACATACATCCAGTGCCACAACTGCTGGGCGCGCATTTTCGCCTGGCGCTCGGGCACGGTGCCTGATGCAACCAGAGCCTCGGCGAGCTCGACCCGCGTCAGGCCGATCAGCGACGGCTTTTCGGGCTGTGCCGCGCGGGCACGCAACGCGTCGCGGGCGCCGTCAGTGGTGAGATCGAATGAAAGGGTCATGGTTGCACTGATATAAGCGGTTTGCGGCCGATTTCACGCATCGTGCCGGGAAAGGAAGCGCGGCGCATAGCACAGGTTGAGGGCAGAGTCATGGGTTGTGCCGGTTTAACCTCTGGCCTGCACGTGTTAGGGCTCGATACTCCCCGCTCGAGGACAGACATGGCCGGCACATCGCGAAAATATCCCATGCTGCGGCGTTCGCGCGCGATGTGGGGCTCACGGCGGGTGTGGCAGCCGCGCCTGGTGTTCTGGGCCGGGGCGCTTGGCATCGGTGTGATCAGCGTGCTGTTCGCGGTGCTGGCGGACAGGGCGCAGGAACTTTTTCACCTGATGACAGGAAACGCAGGCGGCTGGCGTTTCTATCTGCCGCTTGCCGTTTCGCCGTTAGGTTTCGTGTTGTGCGCCTGGCTCGCCCATACCTTCTTTCCCGGTTCGCAAGGCAGCGGCATTCCGCAGGCGATCGCCGCTCGCCACCTGCGCGACGACGAAGACCGCAGCCACATCCTGTCCCTCAAACTGGTGGTCGGCAAAATCATGCTCACCATCGTCGGCCTGTTCTGCGGCGCCTCGATCGGCCGCGAGGGTCCCACCGTGCAGGTCGGCGCGTCGCTGATGCTGCAGGCGGCACGCTGGGGCGGCATGGTCCAGGCCCGGGGTCTGATCCTTGCCGGGTCGGCCGCCGGGATCGCCGCCGCCTTCAACACGCCGCTGGCCGGCATCGTCTTCGCCATCGAGGAGATGGGCCGCACCTACGAGGCGCGCACCAACGGCTTGGTGCTGACGGCGGTGATCCTGGCCGGCCTCGCCTCGCTCGGCCTGCTCGGCAACTACACCTATTTCGGCGTCGCCAGGGAGACGATCTCGTTCGCCGCAGAGTGGCCGCTGGTGCTTGCCTGCGGCATCATCGGTGGCGGGTCCGGCGCGCTGTTTTCGCTGCTGGCGTTGAAGGCGACACGCCGGATCCGGCGCTGGAGCACAGGCCAGCCTTTGCGGCGCGCCTTGCTAGTCGCGGCCGTCTGCGGGCTGCTGGTTGCAGTGATCGGCATCGCGTCGGGCGGGCTGACCTTCGGCACCGGCTATATGCAGGCGCGCGGCGCCGTCGAAGGCACGCCGCTGCCCCCAATCTTCTTTGCCGAAAAGTTCCTGGCGGGACTGCTGTCGATGATCTCGGGCATTCCGGGCGGCATCTTCGCGCCCTCGCTGGCGGTGGGTGCCGGCATCGGCAGTTCGCTTGGCCTTCTCTTGGGCGCTAGCACGGGGGCGGCGGCGCTGCTCGGCATGGCTGGCTATTTCGCCGGTGTCGTGCAGGCGCCGATGACGGCCTTCGTCATCATTCTGGAGATGACCGGCAATCACGACAATGTCATCGCGCTGATGCTGGCCTCGATGCTGGGCTATGGCACGGCGCGCATGATCTCGCACGAACCGCTCTACCACACGCTGTCGCGTGTCTTCATCGCCGAGGCGATCCGGCGCCGCCGAGCGGAGGCCGGGCCGGGATCGGGGCAAGGCTGAAAGCAAAAAGACCGGGCTTTGCGGCCCGGCCATTCATTCAAAACGAAGTGCTTGCTTGCACTCTTTGCCTATTTGCACTTGGCAATCGACGTCAGCGCCGCCGAAATGCCCTTCAGCGAGAAGACGTAGCTGGTCGGGTTGCCGCGGCCGGACTTCGCCGTCACCTTCATGTCGGTGCCGGTCTTCATGGCGGCGATCAGCACCGGCTCCTCGGCGGCATTCTCGACCCAGGCCGATTTGCCGCGGGTGAACATCGAAAACGTCTTCTTATCGATGGTCACGGTGGCCTTGGAGCCGTCCTGGAAGTTGTAGCCGGCAATGAATTGCGGCTCGTACGACACTTGCTGGCCGGGCCGCTGGCTGACGAAGAAGAACATGTCGCCATGGTCGAGCGTCGGCGGCTGCTTGTCGGTCGGCACGGTCAGGACATAGCAGACCTTGCCGCCCGATGCCTGGTAGCTGTAGGTGCCCCAGGCATTGTGCTGGCCGATCTTGGTCGCAGACTGCGCCAGTGCCGGCGCTGCCACGGCCACCAGGGCCAGACTCGAAACTATAGCAATCAATCCGCGCATCGCTTTTCCCGTATTCCAAATGGTGCGGAGGCAGGCCGGCTTGGCGTCCTGCCCGTCGCTTCATTTTGATTTAATCTGGGTTACCAAACGGTGAATTTCCGAAGAGAAAAGGAGCCTCACCCCGAGGAAACCGCCGCCATTCCCGCGCCGCCGCCTTGCGAGCGGCTGGCGCGACATCCCTTTGGCGACTTGGAGGCCACGAAAGCGGCAAGAGTTTGACTTTTTACGCTGCCGCAGAAAGCCGGCTTCAACGGCGTTCCGTGCGCGAGTTCAGCCCTTGTCGGCCATGGCGTCCCTGGCGGCCTGCCGGTGCGCAGTGGTGATGTGGGCACTGACGGCGGTGATCGCGGCGGTGAGCACGGCGATGTCGTCGGTAAAGCCAAGCCCGAAGACGAAGTCGGGGATGACATCCACCGGCAGCACGAAATAACCGAGCGCGGCGAGCAGAATGCCTTTGGCGCGCAGCGGCGTGTTCTTGTCCATGGCGCAGTAATAGGCGGCCACAACCTCTTCCATGAAGGGGATCTGCCGCGCCGCCTTCTTGGCTGTGCGCCAGAATTTCTCGCGCACTTCGCTCTCGTTTGCCGGCTTGCCGCCAAAGCCGAAGAAATCAAAACCGGATTGTTGCGCCATCAGTCTCTCCTTGCAGGGCCCGTGCGCATCCCGGCGCATGCCCGCGGGGGAAAATGTGGTGAAACCCGACCCCCGCTACAAGATGCCGGTGCCGATTTGGGCCCGCCGAGGCGATACCAGGCCTCAGGCGCCGGCAAAACGGTTCATTTTCTTGGCCAGATCGATATCGAGCGCGGTGACGCCGCCGGCGTCGTGAGTGTTCAGAGTCACGTCGACTGTCTTGTAGACATTCGACCAGTCGGGATGATGGTCCATCGTCTCGGCGGCAAGCGCGACGCGGGTCATGAAGGCGAAAGCCTCGGAGAAATTCGCGAAGGTGAATGTGCGCTTGATGGAGGCGCCGTCTTCCGCCAGCGCCCAGCCGTCGAGACCGGTCAATGCGGCTTCAGCGGCTTGCCTGCCCAGTTTCTCTCTCGCCATGTCCATATCCTGTGCTATTCGAAAACGACCCTCACCATAGCGACGGATCGATGAGCGCGAAGCCCATAAATTCCATTCTCTTCGTCTGCCTCGGCAACATCTGCCGGTCGCCGCTGGCGGAAGGTGTCTTCCGCGCCGTTTGGGCCGAGCGCGGGTCTGGCCGGGATATGCTGCTCGATTCAGCGGGAACCAGTGACTGGGAGGCCGGCTCTGCCCCCGATCGACGCGCGATTGCGATTGCGGTGCGGCACGGCGTCGACATTTCCGGGCAGAGGGCGCGCAAGGTCACGCCGCAGGACCTCCACCGTTTCGACCTGATCCTCGGCATGGACCGGTCGAATGTCGCCGACCTGAAGGCGCTGGCGCCCGCGGCCGTGCAGGACCGCATCCATCTGTTCCTGGAGTTCGCGCAGGGAAAATCACGCGACGTGCCGGATCCTTATCATGACGAGGCAGAAGCCTTCGCTTCCGCCTATCGCATGATCCGCGAGGCGTCGGAGGCGCTGGCGACAAGGCTGGAGGCGCGGGCGTCCGTGCCTGACAGCGGCCAGGCTTCCTCGACGATATAGGGTCCGCCGCCGACCGAATCGCGCGACGACATCAGCACGAAACGGCCGATGCGGAACGGCAGCGTCGAGAAATTCCCGCGTGCCGACAGATACTGGGCGACGTCCAGCGGGGTCGAATTGCGTAAGCGCGCCAGCGTCACATGCGGCATGAATTTGCGCGGGTCGGCCGGGATGCCTAGCCGCTGGCAGATGCGGTTGATCTCACCTTGAAGCGCGGCCAGATCGGGCGAGGCGGAAGCGCCCGCCCACACCGCATGCGGCTTCTTCTGGCCGAAAGCGCCGACGCCGGACAGCGCCAGCGAGAAGGAAGGACGGTGGACGCGGTCGAGCGCGTTGGCGATCTCGTCGGCGACATGGCCGGGGACATCGCCGATGAAGCGCAGCGTCAGATGGTAGTTTTCGACATCGATCCAGCGGGCTCCCGGCAAGCCGCCCCGCAGCAGGGACAGCGAAAGGGCA
The DNA here is from genome assembly GCF_040321265.1 of Mesorhizobium sp. M0491. NCBI lineage: Bacteria > Pseudomonadati > Pseudomonadota > Alphaproteobacteria > Hyphomicrobiales > Phyllobacteriaceae > Mesorhizobium > Mesorhizobium sp. M0491. The sequence continues at coordinate 37,673 of NZ_JAMYRE010000030.1, read as the reverse complement.
GCGTCACGCGGAATTTCGAGGGCGGTGAAAAGACGCGGCATGAAGAGCCTCCCTTCCTCGAATCGAACTGTCATCCCCAGCGAATCATCGATAGTCAAACGGAGCAAGAGGTTTGTTGGTCACAGTCCCTGTTAAAAGCTCGCCGGGCGGAAACAGTTCCAGCCCGCTAGGAATCGCCCGGCACCGCCGCGATCACCTTCTCGACCGTCGGCAGGATGCGTTCGACCATCTGGTCGACGCCTCGTGCGCTTGGATGCAGGCCGTCCTCGAGCTGCATGCCGGGCTGGCCGGCGACGCCGTCGAGAAAGAACGGGTAGAGCACGACGTCGTATTTCTTCGCCAGGTCCGGAAAAATGGCGTCGAACGCATTCTGGTAGTCGGGACCGAGATTGGGTGCGGCACGCATGCCGGCCAGAAGCACGGCAATCTTGCGCTGCTTCAGCTTGCTTAGCATCTCGTCGAGGTTCTTCCTGGCGATGTCGGGCGAAACGCCGCGCAGCATGTCGTTGGCTCCGAGTTCGAGGATGACCAGCTGCGTGCCGTCCAGCACCGACCAGTCGAGCCGCGCCAGGCCGCCGCTCGTCGTGTCGCCGGAGACGCCGGCATTGGCGACGGTCACTTCGTGGCCCTTGGCGCCAAGTGCCGCCTGCAGCCTGTTGGTAAAGCCCTGGTCCGGCCCAAGGCCGAAGCCCGCCATCAGGCTGTCACCGAAGCCGACGATCTTGAACGGCTCGGCGCTCGCCGAGGACATGGCGCCGCAAATGGCGAGGAAAGCCACGAAGCCTGCGGCAATACTGCGTTTGAAAGACATGCGGCAGGCCCCATATGAGCTAGGATTCTTCGACGGCTTCCGGCAAGCAGAGCCTTCATCTCCAGATATAGGACGATTTCATTTTGACAGAAGCGGTCATCGCGCTGAAAGATGTATCCCTGACCCTTGGCGAGGGCGCTTCATCGGTCCATGTGCTGAAGGGGGTGAGCCTCGATGTGGCGACCGGCGAGGCGACCGGCATCGTCGGGCCTTCGGGTTCCGGCAAGTCGACATTGCTGATGGTCCTTGCAGGACTGGAAAGGGTCGATTCGGGTACGGTCCGAATCGCCGGCGAGCTGCTCAACGGCAAAAGCGAGGACCAGATTGCTTCGTTTCGTGGCCGAAACATTGGCATCGTGTTCCAGTCCTTTCATCTCATTCCCAACATGACGGCGCTGGAAAATGTCGCGGTGCCGCTGGAACTGGCCGGCCATGCCGATCCGTTTTCGGTGGCGGCGCGCGAGCTGGCGGCGGTTGGCCTCAGCGACCGCGTCACCCACTATCCCGGCGAATTGTCGGGCGGCGAGCAACAGCGCGTGGCGATCGCCCGCGCATTGGCGCCGTCGCCGCGCATCCTGATCGCCGACGAGCCGACCGGCAATCTCGACCAGGCGACCGGGCGGCAGGTCGCCGACCTCTTGTTTGCCAAGGCGGCCGAGCGCGGCATGACGCTGGTGCTGGTGACCCATGATCCGGCGCTCGCGGCGCGCTGTTCGCGCCAGGTTTCGATGCGCTCGGGCCGGATCGAGGCACCGGCCCCCGTCAAGGTGACGGCCTGATGCCGCTGTCCCGGACGTTGAGGCTCGCGGTCCGCTTCTCACTGCGCGAGATGCGCGGCGGCCTGTCCGGCTTCCTGATCTTCCTCGCCTGCATCGCGCTCGGCGTCGCGGCCATCGGCGGCGTCAACTCGGTGGCGCGTTCGATCACCGCCGGTGTCGCCAATCAGGGCCAGACGCTGCTCGGCGGCGATCTTCGCTTCCAGATCAATCAGCGTGACGCCAGCCGGGCGGAGCGCAGCTTCCTTGACGGGCTCGGCACGGTTTCCCGGACCGCCAGCATGCGTTCGATGGCGCGTCTGGCCGACGGATCCGACCAGGCGCTGGTCGAGGCCAAGGCGGTCGACCATGCCTATCCGCTCTATGGCACGCTGGAGACCGAGCCGGCACTGTCGAAACAGGAACTGTTCGGCGAAGAGTTCGGCGTCTTCGGTGCGGCGGCACCCGATCTTCTGTTCGAGCGGTTGCACGTCAAGATCGGCGACCGGCTGAAGCTCGGCACCGCCACTTTCGAACTGCGCGCCAGGCTGGTCGCCGAACCGGACGCCGTGTCCGACGGTTTCGGCTTCGCCCCAAGGCTGATGATCTCGACCGACGGACTGGCGGCCACTGGACTGATCCAGCCGGGCAGCCTGGTCGAGAATGCCTACAAGATCCGGCTGCCGGCAGACGCCGACGAGGTGCGGCTGAAAGCCGTCCAGGACAAGGCCGCCACGGATTTCCCCGAAGCAGGCTGGTCGATCCGCACACGCAGCAACGCGGCGCCCGCGCTGTCGTCCAACATTGAACGTTTCTCGCAGTTCCTGACCCTGGTCGGGCTGACGGCGCTGGTGGTCGGCGGCGTGGGCGTCGCCAATGCGGTACGCGCCTATCTCGACGGCAAGCGCGGCGTCATCGCCACCTTCAAGAGCCTTGGCGCTTCGGGCGGCTTCGTCTTTGCCGTCTATCTCGTGCAGATCCTGATCATAGCCGGATTGGGTATCGTGCTGGGCCTTGTGCTCGGCGCACTGATGCCGTTCGCGGCGAGTGCGGCCTTGCAATCCGTCATTCCGGTGCCTGCCGAAGGCGGCTTCTATCCCGGCGCGCTCGGTATGGCGGCGCTGTTCGGCCTGCTGGTGACGTTGGCTTTCGCGCTGCTGCCGCTCGGCCGCGCCCGCGACGTGCCGGCAACCGCGCTGTTTCGCGAAATGGGGCTGGAAGGCCGCGGCTTGCCGCGCCCCGCTTATGTCGCGGCCGCCATAGGCATCGCGCTGTTGCTTGCGGCGCTGGCCATTCTGTTCTCGGGCGACCAGCGCATAGCCTCGATTTTTGTCGGCGCTACCGTCTTCGCCTTCCTGGTGCTGCGCGTGGTCGGCGCACTGGTGCAATGGGCGGCCAGGAAAAGCCCGCGCGTGCGCTTCGTGGCGCTCAGGCTCGCCATCGGCAACATTCATCGGCCAGGCGCCCTGACGCCATCGGTGGTGCTGTCCCTGGGGCTTGGCCTGACGCTGCTGGTGACGCTGGCGCTGATCGATGGCAATCTCAGGCGGCAGATCTCCGGCAGCCTGCCGGAACGGGCGCCGAACTTCTTCTTCGTCGACATCCAGAGCGCCGATGTCGCGTCTTTCTCGGCGCTGATCGGCAAGGAGGCCCCGCAGGGCGTGCTGGCCAAGGTGCCGATGCTGCGCGGCCGGGTGATGGCGCTGAACGGTGTCGATGTCGACAAGGTGAAAGTGCCGGCGGAAGGCGCCTGGGTGCTGAGGGGGGACCGCGGCCTGACCTATGACACCAGGCAACCGGAGAACGCGACGTTGACCGAGGGCAGTTGGTGGCCCGAAAATTACAGCGGCGAACCGCTGGTTTCGTTTTCGGCGCAAGAAGGCAAGGAGATCGGGCTGAAGCTCGGCGACACCATCACCGTCAATGTGCTGGGCCGCAATGTCACCGCCAGGATCGCCAATTTCCGCCAGGTCGAATGGGAGACGATGGGCATCAATTTCGTCATGGTCTTCTCGCCCAACACATTCTCAGGCGCCCCGCATGGCTGGATGGCGACGCTGACCGAAAAGAGTGCCTCGACGGCCGACGACGCCCGCATCCTCAACGCCGTCACCCGCGCCTTCCCCGCGGTGACGACGGTGCGGGTCAAGGACGCGCTCGATGTCGTCAACCGGTTGGTCGGGCAACTCGGCACGGCGATCCGGGCCGCCGCTGGCGTGGCGCTGATCGCCTCGGTGCTGGTGCTGGCCGGCGCGCTTGCAGCCGGCAACCGGGCGCGCATCCATGATGCGGTGGTGTTGAAGACGCTGGGTGCGACACGCACGACGCTGATATCGGCCTTCTCGCTCGAATATATGCTGATCGGGCTGGCCACCGCCATCTTCGCGCTGGCAGCGGGCAGTGCTGCCGCCTGGTTCGTCGTCGCGCGCATCATGACATTGCCGTCGCATTTCATGCCGGAGGTGGCGGTGGCAACCATTCTGTTTTCGCTGGTGGTCACGGTCGGCATTGGTCTCGCCGGCACCTGGCGGGTGCTCGGCCACAAGGCAGCACCGGTGCTGCGCAACCTGTGACGACAGGCCCGGAAAAGGCATCCTGGATTAAATCTTGGTAAGAAAGCCGTCCGGAAAGCCGAGGAATCGGCACTTGGTTGCCTCACGAACCGTTACATCCGGTTACGGTCTTGTTCTTGACGCGAATAACCATCATATTTCGCCACAGGCATGCTGGAGCCCTGCCAGCGGCGCCTGGGTCCGGAAGGACCTGACACCGGACGGGGCAGAAGCAATAGAGGACTACAATGGCTGATCCCATTCGCAACTACCAGACGCGCGCCGTGCCCGGCGTCAGCGTCGGTGCCGACATCGATCAGGGCCTGCGCGCCTACATGATCAAGGTTTACAATCTGATGGGGCTTGGCCTCCTCATCACTGGTCTTGCCGCTGTCGGCACGATCATGCTGGCCACCACCACCGATCCGGCTTCGGCTGTCGCGACGCTGCCAAGCGGCGAGATGCTGACCTCGTTCGGCTACGCGATCTTCGGTTCGCCGCTGCGCTGGGTGGTGATGCTGGCGCCGCTGGCCGCCGTGTTCTTCCTGTCGTTCAGGATTCAGTCGATGAGCGTCGCTGCCGCGCAGACCACGTTCTGGGTCTATGCCGGTCTCGTCGGCCTGTCGCTGTCGTCGATCTTCCTGGTCTACACCACGGCAAGCATCTCGCAGACCTTCTTCGCCACCGCCGCCGCTTTCGGCGCGCTGTCGCTGTTCGGCTACACCACCAAGCGCGACTTGACGGCAATGGGCTCGTTCCTGATCATGGGCGTGTTCGGCATCATCATCGCGTCGGTGATCAACATCTTCCTGCAGTCGTCGGCGCTGTCTTTCGCCGTGTCGGCGATCGGCGTGCTGGTCTTCGCCGGCCTCACCGCCTATGACACGCAGAAGATCAAGGAGATGTATTTCGAGGGCGATGCTACCGATGTCGCCGGCCGCAAGGCGATCATGGGCGCGCTGAGGCTCTATCTCGACTTCATCAACCTGTTCATGTTCCTGCTGCAGTTCATGGGCGACCGCCGCTAGTACAGCAGCGCTTGGACCATCGAGTTCCAGAAGGGCGGCCCAACGGCCGCCCTTTTCTTTTGTCTTGGCCTTTGCTGTTATTGCGAGCAGAGAAACGACATGCATAAACAATGAGCAATATTACGATCCGGCCTGTCACGGTGGCCGACCTCGACAGCGTCACGGCCATCTATGCCGACGCGGTGACCCAAGGCACGGCGAGCTATGAGCTGGAGCCGCCGAGCCGCGCGGAGATGGGTGTTCGATTCGACAGCCTGATGGCCGGCGGCTTTCCTTACCTGGTGGCGGAGAAGGACGGCACTGTTCTCGGCTACGCCTATGCCGGCGCCTTCCGGCCGCGCCCGGCCTATCGCTTCATCGTCGAGGATTCGGTCTATGTCGCGCCCGAGGCCAAGGGCCAGGGCGTCGGGCTCAAGCTGATGCAAAGCCTGATCGAGGCAGTGACGACGGCGGGCTTTCGCCAGATCATCGCGGTGATCGGCGATGGCCGTCCCGACAGTGCCTCGGTGCGGCTGCACGAAAAGCTCGGCTTTCGCTATTCGGGACGCCTCGAAGGTTCCGGCTACAAGCATGGGCGCTGGCTGGACACGGTGTTCATGCAGCTGTCGCTGAATGGCGGTGCCTCGGCGCCGCCCGATCCGAGCTCGCTGCCGGAGCGGAAGTTTCGTCTTAAAGGGGACTGAAGCGAGGAATTGGGGAACTGAAGAACTGAACAACTGAAGAACTGAAGAACTGAAGAAGAAGGCGGTTACATCAGGCGTCGAGTGCCCAATTCTTCAATTCTTCAATTCTCCAGTTTCTTCAATTCCGTAGCTCAAGCCTCTACAACCTTGAGCTTGCTGTCGAACACACCAAGCACGCGGCCAAGTTCCTGACCGCGTTTCAGGATGCGGCCGCCGGCGGCGATGACGGCAAAAGCGCCCTGCTTGCGGGCCAGTTTCGGATCCTTGACGATCTGGAACAGCGGCACTTCACTGGTGCGGCGGAATACGGAAAACACGGCGCGGTCCGCAAGATGATCGATGGCGTAGTCGCGCCATTCATTGGCAGCGACCATGCGTCCGTAGAGCCTGAGGATCTGGTCCAACTCGCGGCGGTCAAACCGTACCGGCTGATCGAGACGTTCGCGTCGTGCCTCGTGCAGCGGGATCAATATCGCGGATGCGTCCCCATCCCCCGTCCCGCCGCTGTCATCCGTCATGCCTCGATCCTTCAAAATGAATCTTTGCCAACCAAAGTTGGCGTGTTCGCGACTGAATTGCAAGGCCTAGCGAACCGAGCCCCGCGCCGCGCCGTTTTCGTCACGTCCAGTCACTTTTATGAAACGCCGTGTTGGAATTGGTGATGTTCCGCCACATTTCTGCCTTTTTTTATCCGCGCTCATGCCCCAATGTCCGACGAATTTACCGGTGTTGCCTGAGACGGTTCGGTCCGGCACCGGCTCGTAAACCCCAAGCCCCCCGCCCACGGGTCTGCGTCGGATCGAACCAACCTCGGCTCTTCCTCGGAAGAACCGGGTGCGACGATCCCAAAACCTAAATGACCGACGTCAGAAGCAAGCTGACGTCGGTTTTTTATTGGGTGGTGAGTCGAGTGCGGTTTCACCGAGCGTCGCGTCCCCCTCACCCGGATTGCCAACCGAATTGCGAAGGGGCAATTCGGGACAATCCGACCTCTCCCCGAGGGGAGAGGAGATCGCGGCGGCGCTTTACCTCTTCTCCCCTCGGGGAGAAGGTGGCCGCGAAGCGGCCGGATGAGGGGCCTCCCATCCACAGTCCTAGCGAAGATGGGGGGCGCCGGCGTCCGTTACGGCTTGTGGATGAACGCGGCGCCGAGAATAGGACCGGGCATGCCGTCCTTGCCGACCGACTGCAGCAGCACGGCGCAGCCGCCCTTTTTGGCAATCTCGCTCATCGGCAGCTCGTAGCGCTGTGCCTTGCCATGCCACATGCCAGCGGTCTGAATCCCGGTGACGGCGTTCCAATAGGTCATCTTGCGGCCGGTATTCTCGCCCTCGCCGACCTTGACCGTCTGCGGCGGGTCGAAATAGACGATGACGACATGGGCGTCGCTGGGGCCGTTGCCGGCATCACCGGCGTCGATCGTCACACGGTCGCTGGTGCGGCTGACCTTGACGGCGACGCGCATGCCTTCGCCGTTCTTGGCCATGCGGGCGAGCGCGCCATCGACCTCGCCGCGGCTGGCGCCGTTGACGTGGACACGGCCGTTGATGACGGCCTGCGGCGTATAGACGGAGCGGCTGCCGAAGGCGCGCATGTAGTCGTATTGCCGCTCGGTGTTCTCCTTGCGGCCCAGCGTGTCCTGCCAGCCGAGATAGTCCCAATAGTCGACGTGATAGGCGAGCGCGACGATATCTTCCTTAGCGGCAAGTTCGGAGAACAGCGTATCGGCCGGCGGGCAGGAACTGCAGCCCTGGCTGGTGAACAGTTCGACCACGCCCAATGGCCTGTCGATCTGGAGCCTGTCGATCTGGACCCGGTCGGCATGGGCGCGATCGGATTCGCCGGCATGCCCGGCGCCGGCAGACGCCGAGAAGGCCAGCGCAAGAGCTGCCAGCCACAATGATTTTCGCGAGGCCATGGCCATTCCGATTCCCGCCGGTGGTGCCGGCTTTATCTTGATTGCTAAAATATGTGGCAGAACCGGAAGTCAACGGGAAGTCACGTTGCGGTGAAATTTTGCCATTGCAGCTGACCGCAACCCCGCAATAGGAAGGATCTGCGCTTCAGGATAGAAACCGATTCGGGCGGCAATCACGATGTGGCAAACGTTTTTGGCGCCGGTCGACCTCTATTGCGAGCGGACCGGCCCGGAATTCTGGTCCGAACCCGTCAACGCCCTGACCAATCTCGCCTTCATCGCCGCCGGCCTGTGGGGCGTGCGCGAGGTGCGAAGGCTGGGCACCGGCGCCTTCGCCGAGGTGCTGGCTTGGTGGGTGGTGGCGATCGGCATCGGTTCGACGATCTTCCACACCTTTGCCACCAAGGGCACGGTCTGGGCCGACGTGCTGCCGATCGCCGGCTTCACGCTGGCCTACACGCTGTTCAATTTACGCCGCTTCCTCGGCATGCGATGGGGCAAGGCCATTGCCATCTTCATTGCCTTCTATGTGCTTGCCGGGGCGATAACCCTTGCCGTGCCGGACTGGCTGCGCCAGGCGTCGAACGGTACGACGGGCTATCTGCCGCCGTTCCTGGCGCTCGCCTTCTTCGGTGTCTGGGTGACGGTGAGCGGCAATCGCGCCGGCTGGTATAATCTGGCGGGCTCGGCGATCTTCGTCGTGTCCGTCATCTGCCGGATGATCGACCCGGTGGTCTGCGGCAGCTTTCCGCTCGGAACGCACTTCCTCTGGCACATCCTCAACGGGCTGATGCTCAGCGTGCTTTTGGCGGCGGCGGCGCGGTTTGGGAAGCCGAAGGTAGGGGAATAGGGGAATAGGGGAATAGGGGAATAGGGGAATAGGGGAATAGGGGAATAGGGGAATAGGGGAATAGGTCTTCACCTTCCCTACTCCCTTACTCCCGTACTTAAGCCGCCAGATCGCGCAGCACGTATTGCAGGATGCCGCCGTTCTTGAAGTAATCGAGCTCATCCAGCGTATCGATGCGGCAGATGATCGGCACATTCTTCACCGTGCCGTCGCCATAGGTGACCTTGGCGATCATCGTCTGGCGCGGCTTGATGGTGCTCAAGCCGTCGATCTCGACCAGCTCGTCTCCCTTGAGGTTGAGCGATGCCCATGAGGTGCCTTCCTCGAAGACGAAGGGGATAACGCCCATGCCGACCAGGTTCGAGCGATGGATGCGCTCGAAGGACTGGGCGATGACCGCGCGGACACCAAGGAGATTGGTACCCTTGGCAGCCCAGTCGCGCGACGAGCCGTTGCCGTATTCGACGCCGGCGAAGACAACCAGCGGCACGCCTTCCCTTTTGTACTCCATCGCCGCGTCGTAGATCGATTCCTCTTCCTTCGACGGGTAGTGGATGGTGTAGCCGCCCTCGCGCCCGTTCTCGCCCAGCATGTGGTTGCGGATGCGGATGTTGGCGAAGGTGCCGCGCATCATCACCTCGTGATTGCCGCGCCGCGTGCCGTACTGGTTGAAGTCGGCGACGCCGACGCCGTGGTCGGTGAGGTATTTGCCGGCCGGCGAGGCCGCCTTGATCGATCCGGCCGGCGAAATGTGGTCGGTGGTGATCTTGTCGCCGAACAGGCCGAGCACGCGGGCGCCCTTGATGTCGCCGATCTTGCCGAAACCTGATGTCATGCCAGCGAAATAGGGCGGGTTCTGCACATAGGTCGAGTTGTCGTCCCAGGCATAGGTCTGGCCTTCCGGCGCCTTGACGTTCTGCCAGTACTCGTCGCCCTTGAAGACGTCGGCATATTTGCGGGCGAACAGCTCGCGGGTGACGTTCTTCTCGATGAACTCCTGGATCTCGGCCGAGCTCGGCCAGATATCCTTGAGGTAGACCGGCTCGCCGTTCTTGTCCTCGCCGAGCGGCTCGGTGGTCAGGTCCTTTGTGACGGTGCCGGCCAGCGCGTGCGCGACGACCAGCGGCGGCGAGGCCAGATAGTTCGCCTGCACGTCGGGCGAGACGCGGCCTTCGAAGTTGCGGTTGCCGGACAAGACCGCGGCAGCGATCAGGCCCTTGTCGTTGATGGTCTTCGAGATCGGCGCCGGCAGCGGGCCGGAATTGCCGATGCAGGTGGTGCAGCCGAAGCCGACCAGGTTGAAGCCGATCTGATCGAGTTCCTTCTGCAGGCCGGATTTCTCCAGATACTCGGCGACCACCTGGCTGCCCGGCGCCAGCGAGGTCTTCACCCATGGCTTCTGCTTCAAACCGAGGCGGTTGGCGTTGCGGGCCAGGAGGCCGGCGCCGATCAGCACACTCGGGTTCGAGGTGTTGGTGCACGAAGTGATGGCGGCGATGACGACGTCGCCATGACCGAGATCATGGTCGGTGCCTTCGACTGCGTAGCGTTTGGAGATTTCGGCGGCCTTCTTGTATTCGGTCTCCATCGCCTTGGCGAAACCTTCCGGAATGCCTTCCAGGGCGACGCGGCCCTCGGGCCGCTTGGGTCCGGCCATCGACGGCACGACGGAGCCAAGTTCCAGCTCGAGCAGATCGGTGAACACCGGATCGGTCGAGCCGGTCTCACGCCACATTCCTTGAGCCTTGGCATAGGCCTCGACCAGCGCGATGCGGTCCTCGCTGCGGCCGGACATTGTGAGGTAGCGGATGGTTTCCGAGTCGACCGGGAAGAAGCCGCAGGTGGCGCCATATTCGGGCGCCATGTTGCCGATGGTGGCGCGGTCGGCCAGCGTCATGTTGGAGAGGCCCGGCCCGAAGAACTCGACGAACTTGCCGACGACGCCCTTCTTACGCAGCATCTGGGTGACGGTGAGCACGAGGTCGGTGGCGGTGACGCCTTCTTTGAGCTTGCCGGTGAGGCGGAAGCCGATCACCTCAGGCAAAAGCATGGAGACGGGCTGGCCGAGCATGGCCGCCTCGGCCTCGATGCCGCCGACGCCCCAGCCGAGCACGCCAAGGCCGTTGATCATGGTGGTGTGCGAATCGGTGCCGACGCAGGTGTCGGGATAGGCTGTCGTTTCGCCGTCCTCGGTGTTGGTCCACACCACCTGGCCGAGATATTCGAGGTTGACCTGATGGCAGATACCGGTGCCGGGCGGCACGACGCGGAAGTTGCGGAACGCCTGTTGGCCCCATTTGAGGAATTTGTAGCGCTCCTCGTTGCGCTCATATTCCAGCTCGACATTGCGGGCGAAGGCCATCGGCGTGCCGAATTCGTCGACGATGACGGAATGGTCGATGACGAGGTCGACCGGCACCAGCGGGTTGATCTTCTGCGGATCGCCGCCGAGCGAAGCCATGGCGTCGCGCATCGCGGCAAGGTCGACCACGGCCGGAACGCCGGTGAAATCCTGCATCAGCACGCGGGCCGGGCGATAGGCGATCTCGACACCGGCGGTGCCCTTGTCGGTCAGCCAGCCGGCCACCGCCTGGATCGATTCCTTGGTGACGGAGCGGCCGTCCTCGTTGCGCAGCAGGTTTTCCAGCAGCACCTTCATCGAATAGGGCAGCTGCGAGATGCCGGTGAGGCCGTTCTTCTCGGCCTCAATGAGATTGAAATAGGCATACTCCGCGCCGCCTGCGGTCAGCGTGCGGCGGCAATTGAAACTGTCGAGGGATTTTGACACGTGCGATCCTTGTCTGTTCAGCCTGAAAGGGAACGGACGCCGATGGCATGCAGTCACGCGCAAAGGTGCGGGTACGGCCATTTCCGCTGTCCGTTCCCAAGCAACCCGAGCCGTTCAAGGCGGCGCGTGCGCTGGTTCGGCGCTAATTCTGTTCCCGTGCCGACCGCTGGCACGGATGCACCGCATATAGAGAATTTTCTGGAATAGTTCTAGACAGTTGGAAAGCAATTTTGTGCGATGCGGCAGCGGCCGCGACACATGGTTTCAGGGCAGGCGAGGAATGCGGCTGATCGCCGAAAATCTGTGCGGCGAGCGAGGCGGCGACGCGGTGTTTTCCGGCATCGGCTTTGCCCTGGAGGAGGGTCAGGCGCTCATCGTTACCGGGCCGAACGGATCGGGCAAGTCGACCTTGCTGCGGGTCATCGCCGCGCTGCTGCCGGTGCCGCAAGGCAGCGTGAGGATCGAGGGTGCCATGAAGATTGAAGACGGGGGCGAAGCGTTCCCGTCTGTTGCCTCGGCCTGTCACTACCTTGGCCACCAGAACGCAATGAAGCCGGCGCTCAGCGTGGCGGAGAATTTGCGCTTCTGGCGCGACTTCAACGGCGACGGACAGCTCGGCGTCGAAGAGGCGCTGGAAACGGTCGGGCTCGGTGGCATCGGCCACCTGCCGTTCGGCTATCTATCGACCGGGCAACGGCGCCGGGCGGCGATCGCGAAACTGCTGGTCAGCCACCGGCCATTGTGGCTGCTGGACGAGCCGACGGCGGGGCTGGACAAGGCTTCGGAGGCGCGGTTCGCGGGGTTGATGGCGAAGCATTGCACGGATGGCGGGATGATTGTCGCGGCGACGCACCTGCCGCTGGGGATCGAGGGGATGGAGTTGAGGATGGGGGAAACGGGTTGATGATGGCGCCCGAGCATCTCATACCATGCTAGCCCTCTTCCTGCGCGACATCCGCCTCAACATCCGTGCGGGCGGCGGGGCGCTGACCGGGGTCATCTTCTTCCTCGCCGTCATCGCCACCATCCCGTTCGGAGTCGGGCCGGACCTGAAGCTGCTGGCCCGCATCGGGCCGGCGATCCTGTGGATTGGCGCGCTGCTGTCCTGCCTGCTCGGTCTCGATCGGCTGTTCCAGGCCGACCGCGAGGACGGCTCGCTCGATCTGCTGGTGCTCGGCAATGATCGCCACATGCTGGCCTTGACGGTGCTGGTGAAATGCCTGGCGCATTGGGCGGGCAGCGTGCTGCCGCTGGTGGTCGCCGCGCCCGTGCTCGGGCTGTTCATGAACATGGAGCCGCTCGGCATCGGCGCCACGGCGCTGACGCTGCTGGTCGGCACGCCTGCTATCACCTTCATCGGCGCCGCCGGTGCGGCGGTGGCGGTGGCGCTGCCGCGTGGCGGGCTGCTGATCTCGGTGCTGGTGCTGCCGCTGACCATTCCGGTGCTGATCTTCGGCGTTTCGGCAAGCTATGGAGCGACCGCCAATCCCGATCCGTTTCTGCAGCCCTTCCTCATTCTTGCCGCGCTGACCCTGTTTCTTGGCGTGCTGGGTCCGGTCTCGGCGGCGCTGGCGCTGCGCCATGGCACGGATTGACGCGGCGTATGACTGCGGATTGCGAAGCCGACGGAGCGAGGCTAAGGGAAAGCATGTCTAGACTGGGCGACATGATTGGCTTGGAAGGCCGCACTTCAGCGGGGCCTGCCGCATGAGCGCGCATGCACTCTATGTGACCGCTGCCTATGGCATCACTGCCGTGGTGCTGGCCGGATTGATCGGCTGGATCCTGCTCGACCAGCGGGCGCGCAAGCGTGAGCTTGCCGAACTGGAGGCGTCCGGCGTGAGGCGTCGCTCCGACAAGGTCGCAAAGCCATGAGCATCGAAACAGAAACGCCGCCCCCGCGCACTCGTCGCCTGTTCGTGCTGTTGCCGCTGCTGATCTTCCTCGGCCTGGCCGGACTGTTCCTGTCGCAGCTGCTGTCGGGGCGCGATGTTTCGGAAGTGCCGTCGGCCCTGATCGGCCTGCCTGCGCCGCAAACCAGCCTGCCGGCGCTGGAGGGCTCAAACCTGCCGGGGCTCGATTCGAAAACCTTCGCCGGCAAGGTCACATTGGTCAACGTCTTCGCGTCGTGGTGCGCGCCATGCCGCGAAGAGCACCCGGTGCTTCTGGCGCTGTCGCAGGACAAGCGTTTCAGCATGGCGGCGCTGAACTACAAGGACCGGCCGGAAAACGCACGCCGGTTCCTCGGCGATCTCGGCAATCCGTTCCAGGCGATAGGGGTCGACGAAGCGGGCCGCGCGGCGATCGACTGGGGCGTCTATGGCGTGCCGGAAACCTTCGTCATCGGCAAGGACGGCAAGATCGCCTACAAGCATGTCGGCCCGCTGACGCCCGAGACGGCGAGGGATCTCTTGCTGCCACAGATCGACAAGGCGCTGGCGGCGTCGAACTGACGTCGCGACGCACCTATACGCGTAGCTGCATCATCCTTGGGTCTTCGCAACGCCACGCGTCGCTACGCCCAAGGATGGCGAACGTGATGAGGCGATCGAATACTCAGCCGTAGATCTGCTTGTGGATCTGGTAGAGCATTTCCGAGCGGTCGGCGCGCATGTCGGCCAGATCGCGGCTGGAAAAGCTGTCGATTTCGGCGACAAGGCGGTTGTAGTGCTTGCGCTTGGCAATGCTGTTGCGAGCGCGGGTCATGAGACTGTCGAGGATCATAGCAAGGTTCCTTTTTGGCGCCGCGTTTCGGCGGCGGTTTCTTCCTCCCTTGATCGATACGAAGCATGACATAGTAATGGTGCATTGCAAAAAGAAGATGTTGCAATGCACCATTGCGCTGAACGCATAGCCGGTTAATGCGGCGCTAAAGCGCGTCGCGTTTGAACGGATTCAGGCGACGCGCTTCAGGTCTTTGTTTTTATGCATGTCGTTCTCCCAAAACCGGGGCCACTTTTGGGCGACATGCATTAACGTCATGCGCAGAGCCGGCAAGCGATCTTTTGCATCACACTGTGCGTACCCACATTGCCTTCTGTCCCTCCGGCTGTCTTGATCCGGTGTCATTGATGCCGGGAGGAAAAGCATGGCGGCTGCGGACTATTATGAAATTCTCGATCCGCGCTTCGCGCGCCTGTTCAACGGCAACGCGCAGGTCGAGAAGCTGTTCACCGGATGCCAGTGGGCGGAGGGGCCGGCCTGGTTCGCCGCCGGCCGCTATGTCGTCTGGTCCGACATCCCCAACAACCGCATGCTGCGCTATGACGAGACCGACGGCAATGTCAGCGTCTTCCGGCAGCCGTCCGGCAATTCGAACGGCAACAGCGTCGACCGGCAGGGCCGGCTGATCACCTGCGAGCATTCGGGCCGCCGCGTCAGCCGCACCGAGTTCGACGGCTCGGTCACCACGATCGCGGCCAAATGGAAGGGCAAGCGGCTGAATTCGCCCAACGACGCGGTGGTGAAATCCGACGGTTCTATCTGGTTCACCGATCCGAGCTACGGCATCGATACGGATTATGAGGGCGACAGGGCCGAGAGCGAAATCGGCGCCTGCCATGTCTACCGGGTCGATCCCGGCACCGGCGAGGTCGAAGCCGTCATCACCGACATGGTCCGGCCCAACGGCCTGGCCTTCTCGCTAGACGAGAGCCAGCTTTATGTCGTCGACACCGGCCGCACGCATGGCGCGCAGAATCCGGCGCATATGCGGGTGTTCAATGTCGGCAAGGGCGGCAAGAAGGTTTCGGGCGAGAAAGTCTTCGCCGACTGCACGGCCGGCCTGTTCGACGGCTTCAGGCTCGACGAGGACGGCCGCATCTGGACCAGTGCCGCCGACGGCATCCATTGCTACGATCCGGACGGCACGCTGATCGGCAAGGTCAAGGTACCGGAAGTCACCGCCAACTGCGTGTTCGGCGGCAACAAGCTGAATTGCCTCTACATCGCCGGCACCACGTCGCTCTACATGGTGCGGCTCATGGTCAACGGCGCCAAGACATACTGAGACTGGAGCACTGGCGGCCGTTCGACGGTTTCATCGAAGCGGGTCGCGAGCACGAACATCCCGGGAGGAAAAAATGCCATTCGTCAACATCCGCATCGTCAAGGAAGTGATATCAGCCGATCCGGCGGGCAAGAAGGCGGACATCGCCAAAAAGGTCACGGCGGCCATCATGGACGCCACCGGGCTGAGCAACGACGATGTCTGGGTGGTTTTCGAGGAGGTCAATGCGCGTGATTGGTATGTTGGGAAGACGGATGTGGAGACGCTGCGAAAGGGTTGATTTCGAAGGCATGGCGAAGCCCCTTTCCTTCGTCATCCTAGGGCGAAGCAGTCGCGAAGCGACGTCGCGGAGACCCTAGGATCCATGCCGCGACTTTCGAGCAGGGCACAACGGTGCAATACTGTCTTTGGCGGTCCGTGTAGTATCCAACGTTAGGCTGCCCTTCTTGGACCGATGCATTCTCGGCAAAGGTCGCGGCATGGATCCTAGGGTCTGCGCCGCGTCGCTTCGCTCCTTGCTTCGCCCTAGGATGACGAATGCGTGGTGGGTCGGCACTCAACGGGCGCGGATAAAGTCCGCGAAAGCATTCAGCGCATCGCGCATCGCCAGCCGGTTCGCCGGCTCCGCCAGGATGCTCTCGACCTCCGGCTGCTTCTTCCCCAACAGCACAATCTCCAGCATATCCTCGCACAACGCGAATGACATAGTGCGCATGATCTCGGCCAGTGCGGCGCGAGCGAACAGCGAGCGCGGCGAGGCGTGCACCAGCATGGCGGGCTTGGCGACGGCGGCGTCGCGCGAGACCAGCCAGTCGAGGGCGTTCTTCAGCCCGCCCGGCACGCCATGGGCATATTCCGGACAGGAGACGATCACGCCGTCGGCTCGGGTGACGGCATCGATCAGCTTGGAGGCTTCGAGCGGCGTCCGCTCGCCCTCATCATCGGGATTGAAGATGGGCAGACGGCCAAGCCCGTCATGGACGGTGACGCGGCAGCCGGACGGCGCTTCGCGGGCCAGTGCGGCGATCAGCGCCGAATTGGTGGAAGCCGCGCGCAGGCTGCCGGAAATGGCAAGGATGTTCAGCAAGGTATGGAATCGGTCCAGACGCGAATCGCGTCCGGAAACCTACCACATCGTCTTCTTGTATTCCTCGTCGAGCCAGCGGTCGGTCGCCTCGGCGGAATCGGCAACCGCCAGCTGATCGCGCATGATCTGGCCGAGCGTCGGCAGCGTCGCACGGTCGTACCAGGTTTCCGGCTTCCACAGGTCCGAGCGCATGAAGGCTTTTGCGCAGTGCATGTAGGCGGCCTTGACGCTGACCACGACGACGCTTTGCGGCTCCCTGCCGTCGACGGCGAGGCGTTCGCGCAAATTTGCGTCGACGGTGATGCGGGCATCGCCGTTGACGCGCAGCGTCTCGTTCATGCCGGGAATGAGGAAGAGCAGCCCGACAGAGGGATTGAGGAGAATGTTTTCCAACGTGTCGAGCCGGTTGTTGCCGGGCCGATCGGGAATGGCGATGGTGGTGTCGTCGAGAACGGTGGCAAAGCCCGGCTTGTCGCCCTTCGGCGTCACGTCGGCATTGCCGGCACCGTCGGACGAGCCGATCAGCACGAACGGGCTCTTGCCGATGAAGGAGCGGCAATGGCCGTCAAGTTTTTTCAGCTCCTTGCGGATAGAACCGTCGGTCGGCCGTGGCGTCTTGTAGATCGTCCTCAACTGGTCGCGCGTGGTGATGAATTCCATGTCCCTCTCCCCAGAACGGTTCATTGTTTCACGAACGCAGAACCGCTTTTTCTACTTTCCGGTTCTCTCTTCTTTGCCGGCCTTGTCCTCGAGTGAATGACGCAGGATCAGCGGCATCTGGCTGAAGGTGAACAGAAGCGTGATCGGCATGATGCCCCAGACCTTGAAAGTAACCCAGGCGTCGGTGGAAAAATTGCGCCACACCACCTCATTGACGATGGCCAGGAACAGGAAGAACAGGCCCCAGCGGAAGGTCAGTTTCCGCCAGCCTTCGGCGTCGAGGCTGAAGGCCGAATCGAAGACATAGCCAAGCAGCGACTTGCCGAAGTAGAGCCCGCCGAGCAGCACGCCGCCGAACAGCGTGTTGACGATGGTCGGCTTCATCTTGATGAAGATGTCGTCCTGCAGATAGAGCGTCAGCGCGCCGAAGATGAAGACGACGACGCCCGACACCATCGGCATGATCGGCAAGGTGCGGGTGAGCAGCCACGAGGCGATCAGGGCGATTGCCGTGGCGGCCATGAACAGCCCGGTGGCGACGAAAATCGGCCCGCCGAACTCGGCCAGAACAGGGAATTTCTGCACCAGCCATCCGCCGCGCGCATTGGCGAAGAAGAACACCATCAACGGACCCAGCTCCAGCACTAGCTTGAGCAGCGGATTGACGCCTTCCTTCTTCTGCTTCTGCGGGTCCGACGGATCGCGTTCGAGAATGGGTGGGTTCATGGAATCTCTTTCTTGCGCATGATCTGATCCAAAAAGTCTGCAACTTTTTGGGACATGCTTGTTAAGCTACTCCAGCGATCGCCCTGGCGAATTCGCTTGCCGAGAAAGGTTCGAGGTCGTCGACCTGTTCGCCGACGCCGATGAAATAGACCGGCAATTTGTGCTTTGCCGCGATCGCCACCAGAATACCGCCGCGCGCCGTGCCGTCCAGCTTGGTCATCACCAGGCCGTTGACGCCGGCGATATTGCGGAAGATCTCGACTTGGTTGAGCGCGTTCTGGCCGGTGGTGGCGTCGACCGTCTGCAGCACGGTGTGCGGTGCTTCCGGGTCGAGTTTGCTAAGCACGCGGACGATCTTTTCGAGCTCCGCCATCAGTTCAGTCTTGTTCTGCAGGCGGCCGGCGGTGTCGATGATCAGCACGTCGGAACCGGCCTCCTTGGCCTTCTCGAAGGCGTCATAGGCCAGTCCCGCGGCATCGGCGCCGATCTTTGAGGCGATCACAGGCGATTTCGTCCGCTCGCCCCAGATCTTCAGTTGCTCGATCGCGGCGGCGCGAAAGGTGTCGCCGGCGGCGAGCATCACCGACAGGCCACCATCGGTGAGCTTGGCGGCCAGCTTGCCGATAGTTGTGGTCTTGCCGGTGCCGTTGACACCGACCACCAGGATGACATGCGGCTTGTGTGAAAGGTCGAGCTCCAGCGGCATGGCGACATGGGCCAGCACTTTTTCCACCTCGGCCGCCATGATGGCGCGGACCTCGGTGTCGGAGACGTCCTTGCCGTAGCGGCTGGCGGCCAGCGCGTCGGTAACGCGCAAGGCCGTCTCCATGCCGAGATCGGCACGGATCAGCACATCCTCAAGGTCCTGCAAAGTCTCTTCGTCCAGCTTGCGCTTGGTGAAGACGCCGGCAATGTTGCCGGTGAGCTCCTTGGAGGAGCGGGCAAGCCCGTCCTTCATGCGCTGGAACCATGAGCGCCTCGGTGCCGGCTCCGGCGCCTTCTGTGGCTCGGCCTTCTGCTCGACCTTCTTGGTGACGGTCACCTTGCCGGGT
Organism: Mesorhizobium sp. M0491; assembly: GCF_040321265.1. NCBI lineage: Bacteria > Pseudomonadati > Pseudomonadota > Alphaproteobacteria > Hyphomicrobiales > Phyllobacteriaceae > Mesorhizobium > Mesorhizobium sp. M0491. The sequence continues at coordinate 18,754 of NZ_JAMYRE010000030.1, read as the reverse complement.
GCGGCTTTTGGCTCCGGCGCGGGTTGTGGAAGAGACTGCGGCTCGGGCGCAATTTCCGCAATGACCGGCTGCGATTCGATCGGCGCCGGCTGGCGAATGGGAGGTGCGATTTCGGCAGGCGGGGCTTCGGGCGTCGGTGCTGAAACTTCTTCCTTCTCCCCGTCTTCAGACGGAGAGAAGGTGCCAGCAGGCGGATGAGGGGCGGCGCTGACCTCTGATAATGGCTGAGCAGGGGCCGGCCCCGGTGTCGGCACCTCGATCGGGGCTGGTGTCTCGGCCGGAACCTCGGCAGGCGTCGGCACTTCGACCGGTTCCGGTTCCGGCTGCTGTTCCGGGCGTGACGGGACGATCTCCGGCTCGGCCGGCGCGGGTGGCGGGACCTCCTGCGGCTGCGGTTCGGGAGCAGGCTCCGGAACGGCGGGAGGTGTTGGTATCTCCTCGGGCGCCGGCGGCTCGGCAGGCGTCTCGGGCGCGGGTTCTTCTTCCGGCTCGGGCTCCGGCAGGGGTTCCGGCTCGGAGGGAATAGTCGGCTCCGGTGCTGGCGGAATGGCCGGTGCCGGCTCGGGCACCGGCTTCTCGACAGGCGCCGATTCCGGCGCGGGGATCACTTCCGGCTCGACCGTCGTCGGCGTCGGCGCAGTTTCCGCCTCGCGCTCCAGCTCGTCACGCTTCAAGAACTCCGGAACGACCTGCTCGGCCGCCGGCTTCAGCGCCTCGAGCGCTTCCCATTTGATCGGCGGCAGCGGGGCGGTCTCGTCGACCCGCTCCTCGACCACCTCTTTCTTGCCGAACGAAAATATCTTCTTGAAAAAACCAGCCATGCTTTGCGTTTCTCAGGCCGCGCGGGCGGCGAGGGGCGCCGCGATCAGCCTGCTACCATCGTGGCCTGATATATCGGCCTCGACGATCTCACCCGGTGCGCCCGTGCCGAGTGCGGCAAGCGTAAAACCCTCGGTGCGGCCAAGGCCGTCGCGCTCGATCAGGATCGACTGACGCGTACCGGTGAGCGACGACAGATGCCTGATATACGCAACTTCACCGGCGGCGCGCAGCCGGGCGGCGCGCTGCTTGACCAATTCACGGCGGAGCTGGGGCATGCGCGCGGCAGGCGTGCCTTCGCGTGGGCTGAACGGGAAGACGTGGAGATGGGTCAGGCCACACTCCTCGACGATTTTTTCCGAGTTCTCGAACATTTCGTCGGTCTCGGTCGGGAAGCCGGCGATGATGTCGGCGCCGAAGACGATACCGGGGCGCAGCTTGCGCACATCCTCGCAGAAGCGGATCGACTGGTCGCGCAGATGCCGGCGCTTCATCCGCTTCAGGATCATGTCGTCGCCCGACTGCAGCGACAGATGCAGATGCGGCATCAGCCGCGGCTCGGTGGCGATGGCGTTGAGCAGATCGTCGTCGGCCTCGATCGAATCGATGGAGGACAGCCGCAGGCGCTTCACGTCCGGCACCTGTTTCAGGATTGTTTTCACCAGCCTGCCGAGCTTCGGCGCGCCCGGCAGATCGGCGCCGAATGATGTCATGTCGACGCCGGTCAGAACGATCTCGGCATAGCCGTTGCCGGCGAGCCGCTTGACCTGCTCGACCACGGCGCCCATCGGCACCGAGCGCGAATTGCCGCGGCCGTAGGGAATGATGCAGAAGGTGCAGCGGTGGTCGCAGCCATTCTGCACCTGGACGAAGGCGCGTGCCCGGCCCTCGATGGCGTCGACCATGTGGCCTGCGGTCTCACGCACCGAAAAGATATCGTTGACGCGTGCCTTTTCGGTGTCGTTGACGCCGAAATCCGGCAGTGCGCGATAGGAGTTGGCCTTCAGCTTCTCTTCATTGCCGAGCACGAGATCGACCTCGTCCATGGCGGCGAATTTTTCAGGCTCGGTCTGCGCGGCGCAGCCGGTGACGATGATGCGCGCCTGCGGGTTGTCGCGGCGCGCCTTGCGGATCGCCTGCTTGGCCTGGCGCACTGCTTCGCCTGTCACGGCGCAGGTGTTGAAGATCATGGCGCCACCTTCCAGCGCGCCCAGACCGGCACTTTCAGCCTCGCGCCGCATCACCTGCGATTCATAGGTGTTGAGCCGACAGCCGAAGGTGACGACATCGATGCCCTGGGACATCGGGCTCTTGGGCAGAGCGGACATCAGGCCGCGCTTTCGGTGTCGCGGGCCCATGTCCCGTTCGACGGGTCGAAGCTGCCGGAAAATTCCCATTCGGCGGCGCCCGTCAGGACCACGTGGTCATCGTCGCGCCATTCGACATGCAGCATGCCGCCGCCGGGGGTCAACAGACTGACGCTGCGGCCGGTCCGGTTGGTGCGGGCAGCGGCCACGACGGCGGCGCAGGCGGCCGAGCCGCAGGCCTTGGTCAGTCCGGCGCCGCGCTCCCAGGTGCGGATGATCATCGTTTCGGGCGAAGTAACCTGAGCGATGGTGATGTTGGCGCGCTCGGGGAACATCGGGTGGTTCTCGAGCAGCGGGCCGAAGCGGTCGAGCTCATAGGACCAGACGTCATTGTCGACCCAGAAGATGGCGTGCGGATTGCCCATCGAGACGACCGAGGGTGAATGCAGCACCGGCGCGTCGATCGGGCCGATCTGCAGCTCGATCATCCGGGTGTCGCGGAACTCCTCGGCCAGCGGGATATCCTGCCAGCCGAAGCGCGGCGTGCCCATGTCGACCGAGATCGAACCGTCGGCATGTTCGCGCGCATTGAGGATGCCTGCCACGGTTTCGAAGGTGAAGATCTTCTGGCCGGTCTCGGCGGCGAGCGCCTGGACGACGCAGCGCATGCCATTGCCGCAGGCCTGGGCGCTGGTTCCATCGGAATTCAAGATGTCGATGAAAAAGGCGGTGCCCGGCGTCCTGGCGTCATGGATCGCCATGATCTGGTCGAAGCTGGTCGCGGCATCGGCATTCAGCGCAATCGCCGCCGCCGCCGTCACCCGATCGGCACGGCCACGCATATCGGCAACGATGATCTCGTTGCCGATACCGTTCATCTTGGCGAAAGGGGCGGTGCTGGCCATTGCTCCGAAAAATTCCGTATCCGTTTGGCGCTATATGGCGGAAACGGGCAGGAATTACCAGTGCGCAGCCGCTTGGTCACGGCGAAAGCGCCGGACTTACGTGACGGCGAAAATGCCCAGCACCATCAGCAGGAAAATGATCAGAACGATGCCGATAAGGATGCGCGCACCGGTGGCGGCGGCACCTGCCAGCGCCGGCATGCCGAGCAGACTCGCCGCCGCGGCGACGATCAGGAGAACGACGATCCATTTGAGCATGGCAATGCCTCGCAAACCGGCAGATTTTTCAACCACATGAAAACGCGGTTGCCGCGCTGGGGTTCCGTCGAAACCGATCAGGGCGCTATGTGCTCCGGCACATCCCATACCTCACCCGGCCGCAAGGCGCGAAAGCGCTCGCGGGGGATGCCTTGATCGTCAAGCGCCTCGGTCAATTTGCGCGCCGGCTCGTCGATCGGCTCGTCGGTGAGCTGGAAAGTGCCCCAGTGGCAGCCGGCGGCATGGGCGGCATTGCACAGCGCCATGCCTTGCACCGCCTCCCAGGGGTTCTGGTGCTGCGGCGCCATGAACCAGCGCGGCTCATAGGCGCCGATCGGCAGGATGGCGAAGCGGAAACCGCCATGTTTCTCAGCCATCAGCCGGTAGTTGATGCCATCGTGGAAGCCGGTGTCGCCGGCGAAATAGAGCTTGCTGTCAGGCGTTTCGACGACGAAGCCGGCCCACAGCGCCATGCGCCGGTCGCGGGCGCCACGCGCCGACCAGTGATGCACCGGCTCGACATGGACGGCGGCGCCATTGCCGATCTCGACCCTGTCGCCCCAGTCATGCGCCGACAGTCGCATGCCGGGCACGGCGGCTTCGATGATGGCGTCGTTGCCGAGCGGAGTGAGCACCAGCGGGTCGTGGCCGGCCTTCAGCCGCTTCAACGTGGCGAGGTCGAGATGGTCATAGTGGTTGTGGCTGACCAGAACGAGGTCGATCGACGGCAGGTCGGCAAAGGCGATGCCTGGCGCATTGATGCGTTTTGGTCCGGCGAAGGAAAGCGGCGACGCGCGCAGCGACCACACCGGATCGGTAAGAATGTTCAGACCGGCCGTCTGGACCAGCAAGGTGGAATGACCAACCATGGTCACTTCCAGCGCAGCGCCCTCGACCCGAGCCGTCGGTTTCGCCTGCGGAAAGGGGCTTGCATCGCTCGCCGGCCATTTCGAGCGCTGGCCATTCAACTGCCATTTCAGCAGGTCGGCGAAACGGCCGGGTGGCTGGCCGTCGGGATTGAAGAACAATGCGCCGTCGAAATGGTCGCTGGGCGGGCCGCTGTAATAGCGATTGGCGGCAGTCTTTCTCGCGGCCAATTTGCGGCTCCAGCAGGGTTTCGTTTCCAGACATAGGCGCTAAGGCGGTTCGCGCAAGCGTCCACCGACGAAGTGTTGACCGGAATTCCCAAGCGACGGGCGACAAGCGGTCAGCCGTCCCCATTGCGATAAAATTGCAACACTTCTGGCTGCAAACTGTATTTTAACCATATCGGGTTGAAATTTCGCCACCTTCTCCATCTTGGTGGGGGTGAGATTGTGCGGACGGCTTCCCCCCAGCCGGATCCGACGGAGGTTGGAATGACTTTTTCGAAAACCGGTCTGGTGGCCGTATCGCTGGCGGCGCTCGTTGCGAGCGGCTGTTCGACCTCACGTTTTTCCTCGATGGATGACCAGCAGCCGGCACCGCTGGAGGCCGCGCCCGCCGGCAAGGTGACGGCGAACCAACTGCCGCCGCCGGCATCGCCCGGCACCACCGACCCTTCGCAATTCCCGACCGCTCCGGCGAACACGCAGGTCGCCGCGCTGCCTTCGGATGGTTCGGCGCCGGCCGGCGCTTCGGACGTGACCGCCGCCAGCGTCGCCGGTGTCTGGAACGCCAGCGTTGCGGGCCAGAGCTGCAAGGTGGCGACACCGCAGACCAAATTCGGCGCCGGCTTCCGCGCCGGTCCGCTGCATTGCCCGGCGCCGATGGACGGCATCAAGTCGTGGAACGTCGCCGGCAAGCAGCTGACGCTCTATGACGAGAGCGGCGGTGCGCTGGCGCGGCTCTATTCCTCGGGCGGCTCGAAATTCGACGGCCAGACTTCCAACGGCCAGCCGATTTCGCTTACGAGATAGTTTTTGTTTTACGCAATTCCGGTTCCCGGAATCGCTCCAGAACGACGTGACCGATGCATCTGCGTGACGGCCTCCAGACCCATGCGACCGTTAGGCAGCGCTACGACCATCTGGTGGAAACCGGTACGATCGACCGCGATCCGGCGCAGGAACGGATCGTTGCGGCGCTCGACCGGCTGACCGATGAGATCTCGGCCAAGCGGCTGGCGCATAAGTCGAGCGCGCTGGGCTGGCTGTTCGCCCGCAAGCGCGAGACGCATGAGGCCGTCAAAGGCCTCTACATCCATGGCGGCGTCGGCCGCGGCAAGACCATGCTGATGGACATGTTCTTCGACTTGCTGCCGGTGCGGCGCAAGCGCCGCGTCCACTTCAACGACTTCATGGCCGACGTGCAGGACCGTATCCAGAAGCACCGGCAGGCGCGCAAGAATGGCGACGTCAGGGAAGACGATCCGATCCCGCCGGTGGCCAAGGCCCTTGCCGAGCAAGCCTGGGTGCTGTGCTTCGACGAGTTCTCGGTCACCGACATTGCCGACGCGATGATCCTGTCCAGGTTGTTTTCGGCGCTGTTTGCCAGCGGCGTGGTGCTGGTCGCCACCTCGAATGTGGCGCCGGAAAACCTCTACAGCGACGGGCTGAACCGCCAGCTTTTCCTGCCCTTCATCGGCATATTGGAGCGGCACACACAGGTGCTGGCGCTCGATGCCGACAAGGACTACCGGCTGGAAAAGCTCGCCCGGACACCGGTCTATGTGACGCCGGCCGACGCGGCGGCGGACCAGCTACTCGACGAGGCCTGGCAAGCCATGACGCGGGGCGCGCCGACCGCCGAGACGTCGCTGGCCCTCAAAGGGCGGCAGGTGATCGTGCCGCGTGCGGCGGGCGATGCGGCGCGGTTCTCCTTCGCCGATCTCTGCGAGAAGCCGCTTGGCGCGCGTGATTTCCTGGCGATCGCCGGGCGCTTCTCAACCATTTTCATCGACCACGTCCCGGTGCTCGGCGAAGGTAAGCGCAACGAGGCCAAGCGCTTCATCCTGCTGATCGACACGCTCTACGACCATCGTATGCGGCTGGTGGCGAGCGCCGAAGCGCCGCCGCAAGCACTTTATGCAGCCAAGCGCGGCGTCGAAGCCTTCGAGTTCGAGCGCACGGCATCGCGGCTGATCGAGATGCAAAGCCGCGACTGGCTGGAGGATTGGGCGGAGCGGCAGAAAGGAAAGCCGGCGGTGTCGGAAGCGTCGCAGGCGCAGGCCTAAAGAAAGCAATTGGCAGCTTAGGCGCCCCGCTCATTCCTGCTTCGTTGAAGATTGGCGAAATCGCGTGGCAATCGATCTCCCCCCTTGAGGGGGGAGATGGCCGGCAGGCCAGAGGGGGTTGGTTCGACCGGGCGCGGCACAGATGGCGCCAGCGCTTCACGCGCGGCGACCCCCTCTGTCGCCTTCGGTGACATCTCCCCCCTTGCGGGCAGGGCTATCGCACATGGATTCTTGCGAAGAAGAACCCCCACCCTAACCCTCCCCACAAGGGGGAGGGAACGCTGCCGCGTGCCTTTAATTCTTCTTGGCGCCGAAAAGACAGGCGATGCTCCTGGGCCAGCGCCAACGGAAGTCTCCCTCTCCCTTGTGGGGAGGGGTTAGGCGTGGGGGTCCGTGCCGGGCAGACATCTCAGGAATTCCATATGCGATAGCCCTGCCCTCAAGGGGGAGATTTGGCGACCGCCATCACAAGGGCGTCATCGCCTGCATCCAGCCTTACGATTTCCATCTTCGTCGGCTATTTCTTCCCAAGTCGGCTTACAAACTTTGACGTTTACGTAAATCCCAAATGATCTAACCGATTGAAAATACTGACACCAAAATAATCGTTTGAATTTTTTGCGTGCCGGGGCTATTGGGTGCGGCGAAAATTCGCGGTTCCCCGCAGCATTCCGGCCTCTTCTTCGACGCCGCCATCAAATCACCAGAGATTTGAGACGTCGTCACCGACAAAGGGAAAACATCCTCACATGGCACGCAACAAGATAGCGCTTATCGGCTCTGGCATGATCGGCGGCACGCTCGCTCACATGATCGGCCTCAAGGACCTCGGCGACGTGGTGCTGTTCGATATTGCCGAAGGTATCCCGCAGGGCAAGGGGCTCGATATCGCGCAGTCGTCGCCTGTCGATGGCTTCGACTCCAGGCTCACCGGCATCAACGACTATGCCGGCATCGAAGGGGCCGACGTCTGCATCGTCACCGCCGGCGTGCCGCGCAAGCCCGGCATGAGCCGCGACGACCTTTTGGGCATCAACCTCAAGGTCATGGAACAGGTCGGCGCCGGGCTGAAGAAGTACGCGCCGAAGGCCTTCGTCATCTGCATCACAAACCCGCTCGACGCCATGGTCTGGGCGCTGCAGAAGTTCTCAGGCCTGCCCAACAGCCATGTCGTCGGCATGGCCGGCGTGCTTGACAGCGCGCGCTTCCGCTATTTCCTGGCAGAGGAATTCAAGGTCTCGGTCGAGGACGTCACCGCCTTCGTGCTCGGCGGCCACGGCGATTCCATGGTGCCGATGATCCGCTATTCGACGGTATCGGGCATTCCGCTGCCCGACCTCATCAAGATGGGCTGGACCTCGAAGGAGAAGCTCGACCAGATCGTGCAGCGCACCCGCGACGGCGGCGCCGAGATCGTCGGCCTGCTCAAGACCGGTTCGGCCTATTACGCGCCGGCCGCTTCGGCGATCTCGATGGCCGAAGCCTATCTCAAGGACAAGAAGCGCGTGCTGCCCTGCGCGGCGTATCTCTCCGGCCAGTATGGCGTCAAGAACACCTATGTCGGCGTTCCCGTGGTGATCGGCGCCGGCGGCGTCGAGCGCATCATCGAGATCGAACTCAACAAGAGCGAGCAGAAGATGTTCGACTCCTCTGTGGCGACGGTGCAGGGCCTGACCGAGGCCTGCGTCAAGATCGCGCCGCAACTCGCCTCCAAATGAATCTCCAGTAAGTGAACCCCCAGTCGATCCGGAGACCACCCAGATGAACATCCATGAGTATCAGGGCAAGGCGCTGCTGAAGAGCTTTGGCGCGCCGGTGGCCGAAGGTGTGCCGGTGTTCAAGGCGAGCGAAGCGGAAGCCGCCGCCAAGGCGCTGCCGGGCCCGCTCTATGTGGTGAAGAGCCAGATCCATGCCGGCGGCCGCGGCAAGGGCAAATTCACCGAGCTCGGCCCGGACGCCAAGGGCGGCGTGCGGCTGGCGAAATCGGTGGCCGACGTCGTCGCCAACGCCAACGAGATGCTGGGCAACACGCTGGTGACCAAGCAGACCGGTCCGGCCGGCAAGCAGGTCAACCGCCTCTACATCGAGGACGGTGCCGACATCGAACGCGAGCTCTATCTGTCGATCCTGGTCGACCGTTCGGTCGGCCGCATCGCCTTCGTCGTCTCGACCGAAGGCGGCATGGACATCGAAGCGGTCGCCCATGACACGCCCGAAAAGATCATCACCGTCGCCATCGATCCGGAAAAAGGCGTCACAGCAGCCGACCTGAAGGCGCTCAACGGCGCGCTCAAGCTCGACGGCGATGCGGCCAAGGACGGCGATACGCTGTTCCCGATCCTCTACAAGGCCTTCGTCGAGAAGGACATGAGCCTGCTCGAGGTCAACCCGCTGATCGTCATGAAGAACGGCCGGCTGCGCGTGCTCGACGCGAAAGTGTCGTTCGACAACAACGCGCTGTTCCGCCACCCCGACGTGCTCGAACTGCGCGACACCACGGAAGAGGACGAGAAGGAAATCGAGGCGTCGAAATACGACCTCGCCTATGTCGCGCTCGACGGCAATATCGGCTGCATGGTCAATGGCGCCGGCCTTGCCATGGCGACGATGGACATCATCAAGCTCTATGGCGCCGAGCCGGCCAACTTCCTCGATGTCGGTGGCGGCGCATCCAAGGAAAAAGTCACGGCGGCGTTCAAGATCATCACCAGGGATCCGGCAGTCAAGGGTATCCTGATCAACATCTTCGGCGGCATCATGAAGTGCGACATCATTGCCGAGGGCGTCATTGCCGCGGTCAAGGAAGTCGGGCTGGAAGTGCCGCTGGTGGTGCGCCTGGAAGGCACCAATGCCGAGCTTGGCAAGAAGATCATCAACGACAGCGGCCTCAACGTGGTGTCGGCCGATGATCTCGACGACGCAGCCAAGAAGATCGTGGCGGCGGTGAAGGGCTGAGCGGATGCCTCCGCGCAAGATAAACCTCGTCGAGGCGGCGGATCGGACCATCACCAAGGTTTTCGATCCGCATATCGCCGGCGATGTCAACGACAGCCAGGCGAAGGTCGCCAAGTTCGGCGAGATGTTCGACTGGCATGCGCATGACAATGAGGACGAAGCCTTCCTCGTGCTGCGCGGGCGTATCGCCATCGATTTCCGTGACGGTCCCGTCGAGCTCGGCGAGGGCGATTTCATCGTCGTGCCGCGCGGCGTCGAACACCGGCCGCGCTCGCTGACTGCGGAACCCGTCGTGCTGATGTTCGAGCCGGCAACGACGCTCAACACCGGCAATGCCAAAAGCGACCTCACCGTCGCCGACCTGAAGCGGCTGTAACGAACTTGCGACTGCCACACAGTTACACATATACTGTGTGAAGTAGGCGCAGGAGAAAAGAGAAATGAAGAACATCACTCTGGCAGTCGAAGACGAGGTCTTGGAGCAGGTCAAGCTGACGGCCGCCGAACAGCGAACGACCGTCAACGCCATGGTGCGGGAGTTTTTCTCGGCAGTGGCCGCCAAGCGGTACGCCAAGGACGAGGCACGGCAGGCCCTTCTGCGGCTCGCCCGCGAGGCGGCAGGCGACATGGGTGGCAAGAAATGGAACCGGGAAGCTCTCTATGATCGCTGACTGCTTCCTCGACACGAACATCCTCGTCTATGCCGCCATCGGACACAAGGCCGAGCGCGCGAAGTATGAGCGCGCCGTGGAGTTGATCGCCAAGGAAGACTATTCGACCTCCGCACAGGTGCTGCAGGAGTTCTATGTCAACGTGACCAAGCGGGCTGAGGTCACACTGGCGCCGGCGAAGGCGGCCGAATGGGTCGCCGCGATCTCCATGAAGCCCTGCCAGGATCTGGATAGCGCCGTTGTAATGCAGGGCATCGCGAACGCGCAACGCTACCAGATTTCATATTGGGATGGCGCCATCATCGCCGCCGCCGAGCGCCTTGGCGTCAAGATACTCTACACCGAAGACCTCAACCACGGGCAGTCTTATGGCTCCGTGGTCGCCATGAACCCCTTCCGCAATCACTGATCAGGTCGCAAAAAATGTCCATTCTCGTCGACAAGAACACCAAGGTGCTGGTGCAGGGCCTGACCGGCAAGACCGGCACGTTCCACACCGAACAGGCGCTGGCTTATCACGGCACGAAAATGGTCGGCGGCATCCACCCGAAGAAGGGTGGCGAGACGTGGACCGGCGCGAAGGGCGAGAGCCTGCCGATCTTCGCCACCGTCGCCGAGGGCAAGGAAAAGACCGGCGCCAACGCCTCGGTCGTCTATGTGCCGCCGGCGGGTGCCGCCGAGGCCATCCTGGAAGCGATTGAGGCCGAGATCCCGCTGATCATCTGCATCACCGAAGGTATCCCGGTGATGGACATGATCAAGGTCAAGGCGCGGCTCGACCGCTCGACGTCGCGGCTGATCGGGCCGAACTGCCCGGGCGTGCTGACGCCCAACGAATGCAAGATCGGCATCATGCCCGGAAACATCTTCCGCAAGGGCTCGGTCGGCGTTGTTTCGCGGTCGGGAACGCTTACCTATGAGGCAGTGTTCCAGACCACCAATGTCGGCCTCGGCCAGACCACCGCCGTTGGCATTGGCGGCGACCCCGTCAAGGGCACCGAATTCATCGACGTGCTCGAAATGTTCCTCGCCGATGACGAGACCAAGTCGATCATCATGATCGGCGAGATCGGCGGTTCCGCCGAGGAAGACGCCGCGCAGTTCCTCAAGGACGAAGCCAAGCGTGGCCGAAGCAAGCCGATGGCCGGTTTCATCGCCGGGCGCACGGCGCCGGCCGGCCGCACCATGGGCCATGCGGGCGCGGTCATCTCCGGCGGCAAGGGCGGCGCGGAAGACAAGATCGCGGCGATGGAATCGGCTGGGATAAAAGTATCGCCCTCGCCGGCGCGGCTAGGCACGACGCTGGTCGAGGCGATCAAGGGTTAAGGCAGTAAGGGAGTAGGGCAGTATGGCAGTAGGGGAATAGGAAGAACGGGACGAGCGGCGGCAACCGCCTGCTTTCCCTACTGCCTTACTCCCCTACTGCCCTACTCCCCTCCAAAAACAGGAGACGGAGCCAGGCTCCGCGGACAAAAATGGCAAGACAAGATCAGGCCAACGACCAATTTTCGCTCACCTCATTCCTCTATGGCGGCAACGCCGATTACATCGACGCGCTCTACGCCGCCTATGAGGACGATCCCGCCTCGGTCAATCCCGAATGGCAGGAGTTCTTCGCCGGGCTGAAAGACGATGCCGGCGATGTGCGCAGGAATGCCAAGGGCGCCTCCTGGGCCAAGCCCTCCTGGCCGCTGCAGGCGAATGGCGAACTGGTCTCGGCGCTCGACGGCAACTGGGGCATCGTCGAGAAGACGATCGAAAAGAAGGTCAAGGACAAGGCGGTCACCAACGGCGTCGTCCTGTCCGATGCCGACGTGCACCAGGCGACGCGCGATTCGGTGCGCGCCATCATGATGATCCGCGCCTACCGCATGCGCGGCCATCTGCACGCCAATCTCGATCCGCTCGGCATCGCCAAGCCGCTCGAGGATTACAACGAGCTGTCGCCGGAGAACTATGGCTTCACCGAAGCCGACTATGACCGGCCGATCTTCCTCGACAATGTGCTCGGCCTTGAATTCGGCACCATCCGGCAGATGCTGGAAATCCTGACCCGAACCTATTGCTCGACGCTCGGCGTCGAGTTCATGCATATTTCGGACCCCGAGGAAAAGGCCTGGATCCAGGCCCGCATCGAGGGCGCCGACAAGGAGATCACCTTCACCGCCACCGGCAAGAAGGCGATCCTGCAGAAGCTGGTCGAGGCCGAAGGCTTCGAGCAGTTCATCGACGTCAAGTACAAGGGCACCAAGCGCTTCGGCCTCGATGGCAGTGAAGCGCTGATCCCGGCGCTGGAGCAGATCGTCAAGCGCGGCGGCCAGCTCGGCATGAAGGAGATCGTGCTCGGCATGGCGCATCGCGGCCGGCTGAACGTGCTCTCCCAGGTGATGGCCAAGCCGCACCGCGCCATCTTCCACGAGTTCAAGGGCGGCTCGGCCGCACCCGACGAGGTCGAGGGCTCGGGCGACGTCAAGTACCATCTCGGCGCCTCGTCGGACCGCGAGTTCGACGGCAACAAGGTGCATCTGTCCCTGACTGCCAACCCCTCGCATCTGGAAATCGTCGATCCGGTGGTGATGGGCAAGGCGCGCGCCAAGCAGGATTACCTGTTCGGCCGCAGCCGCGAGGAGATCGTACCGCTGGAAGAGCGCGCCAAGGTGCTGCCGCTCTTGCTGCATGGCGATGCCGCCTTCGCCGGTCAGGGCGTGATCGCCGAGATCCTCGGCCTGTCCGGCCTGCGCGGCCACCGCGTCGCCGGCACGCTGCACTTCATCATCAACAACCAGATCGGTTTCACCACCAACCCGCGCTTCTCGCGCTCGTCGCCCTATCCATCAGACGTGGCCAAGATGATCGAGGCGCCGATCTTCCACGTCAATGGCGACGACCCGGAAGCCGTGGTGCACGCCACCAAGGTGGCGATCGAATTCCGCATGAAGTTCTTCAAGCCTGTTGTGGTCGATATGTTCTGCTATCGCCGCTTCGGCCACAATGAGGGCGACGAGCCGGCCTTCACCCAGCCGATCATGTATCGCAACATCCGCACCCACAAGACGACGGTCCAGATCTATGGCGACCGGCTGATCGCCGAGGGTCACATCAGCCAGGCTGAACTCGACCAGCTCAAGGCCGACTGGCGGGCGCATCTGGAATCGGAATGGGAAGTCGGCCAGCACTACAAGCCCAACAAGGCCGATTGGCTGGACGGCGCCTGGTCGGGCCTGCGCACCGCCGACAACCAGGATGAACAGCGGCGCGGCAAGACCGCCGTGCCGGTCAAGACGCTGAAGGAAATCGGCAAGAAGCTGACCGAGGTGCCGAAGGATTTCGAAGCGCACAAGACGATCATCCGCTTCCTCGAGAACCGCCGCCAGGCGATCGAGTCGGGCGAAGGCATCGACTGGTCAACGGCCGAGGCGCTGGCCTTCGGCGCCATCCTGCTCGACGGCAATCCGATCCGCCTGTCGGGCCAGGATTCCGAACGCGGCACCTTCTCGCAGCGCCATTCGGTCCTTTACGACCAGCGCGACGAGACCCGTTACATCCCGCTCAACAATCTGTCGGCGGCTCAAGCTGGCTACGAAGTCATCAACTCGATGCTGTCGGAAGAGGCGGTGCTGGGCTTCGAATATGGCTACAGCCTGGCCGAGCCGAAGGCGCTGACCTTGTGGGAAGCGCAGTTCGGCGACTTCGCCAACGGTGCCCAGGTGGTGTTCGACCAGTTCATCTCCAGCGGAGAGCGCAAGTGGCTCAGAATGTCGGGCCTCGTCTGCCTGTTGCCGCATGGCTATGAAGGCCAGGGTCCGGAACACTCTTCGGCCCGGCTCGAACGCTTCCTGCAGCTTTGCGCCGAAGACAACATGCAAGTGGCCAACTGCACGACGCCGGCCAACTACTTCCACATATTGCGCCGGCAGCTGAAGCGCGACTTCCGCAAGCCGCTGATCCTGATGACGCCGAAATCGCTGCTGCGCCACAAGCGGGCGGTGTCGACGCTGCCGGAAATTTCGGGCGAAAGCTCGTTCCACCGGCTGCTTTGGGACGACGCGCAACTGCTTTCCGGGCAGGCGATCAAGCTCACCAAGGATTCGAAGATCCGCCGCGTCGTGCTGTGCTCGGGCAAGGTCTATTACGACCTCTATGAGGAGCGCGAGAAGCGCGGCATCAACGACATCTATCTGCTGCGCGTCGAACAGCTCTATCCGTTCCCGGCCAAGGCGCTGATTACGGAACTGTCGCGTTTCCGCAATGCCGAGATGGTCTGGTGCCAGGAGGAGCCCAAGAACATGGGCGCCTGGTCGTTCATCGACCCGTATCTGGAATGGGTGCTGGCGCATATCGACGCCAAGCATCAGCGGGTGCGCTACACCGGCCGTCCTGCCGCCGCCTCGCCGGCGACCGGACTGATGTCAAAGCATCTCGCCCAGCTCGCCGCCTTGCTCGAAGACGCGCTTGGTGAATAGAGAATATCTGGGCGAACAACAGAACCGAAAGAAAACGGACAGGCACAATGGCTACCGAAATCCGCGTTCCCACTCTCGGCGAATCCGTCACTGAAGCGACCGTCGGCAAATGGTTCAAGAAGGTTGGCGATACAATCGCCGCCGATGAACCGCTGGTCGAGCTCGAGACCGACAAGGTGACGGTGGAGGTGCCTGCCGCCGCCGCCGGCACTCTGGGTGAGATCACCGTCAAGGAAGGTGAGACGGTCGGTGTCGGCGCGCTGCTGGGTTCGATTTCGGCAGGCGGCGCGGCCGCCGCGCCGGCAACCAAGCCGCAGGCGGTGTCGCAGGCCTCGTCGCCGGATGCGGCATCGACCGGCAAGCAGGCCGCGGCCGAGACCGCCAAGATCGCCGGCGACGCCGGCCCGGTCGAGCCGCGCACCATGCCACCGGCACCGGCCGCGGCGAAACTGATCGCCGAAAGCAATCTCTCGGTCGACCAGATCTCCGGTTCGGGAAAGCGTGGCCAGGTGCTGAAAGGCGACGTGCTCGACGCCATCTCCAAAGGCGCGCCGTCACAGCCGGCAGAGACGCCGAAGGCGGCACCTGCACCGGTTGCCGTGCGCGCGCCATCCTCCGGCGACGACGCCTCGCGCGAGGAGCGCGTGCGCATGACCAAGCTGCGCCAGACCATCGCGCGCCGCCTCAAGGAAGCGCAGTCGACCGCCGCCATGCTGACCACCTTCAACGAGGTCGACATGTCAGCGGTGATGGCGCTGCGCACCAAATACAAGGACGTGTTCGAGAAGAAGCATGGCGTGAAGCTCGGCTTCATGGGCTTCTTCACCAAGGCCGTCACCCACGCGCTGAAGGAAATCCCTTCGGTCAATGCCGAGATCGACGGCACCGACATCATCTTCAAGAACTATGCCCATATCGGCGTCGCCGTCGGCACCGAAAAGGGCCTCGTCGTCCCGGTCGTGCGCAATGCCGACCAGATGTCGATCGCCGAGATCGAGAAGGACATCGGCCGGCTGGGCATCGCCGCCCGCGACGGCAAGCTGTCGGTCGCCGACATGCAAGGCGGCACGTTTACGATTTCCAACGGTGGCGTTTACGGGTCGCTGATGTCGACGCCTATCCTCAACGCGCCGCAGTCGGGCATTCTTGGCATGCACAAGATCCAGGAGCGGCCTGTCGTGGTCGGCGGCCAGATCGTGATCCGGCCGATGATGTATCTGGCGCTCAGCTACGATCACCGCATCGTCGACGGTAAGGAAGCAGTGACCTTCCTGGTCCGCGTCAAGGAAAGCCTGGAGGATCCGGAACGGCTGGTGCTTGATCTCTGAGGTCTGGTGCTGATCCGGCTGTTGGAATGCGTGCCGGAGGAAGGGATCTGCGCGGCAGAATGACGACCCGTTCCCTTAGCCTTTCCAAGGTGCTTTCGATCGCATCGATCGCGGCCGGCATGGTGCTGGCCACCGCCGGCGCCCATGCAGCCTGTCCGATCGAGCTCGCCGTCTATGGCGACGCCCAGAGCGGCAGCGAAATCGATTTCACGCCGACCGGCACCTCGGCGACCGTCACCAACAGCTTCCGCATGATCCTCGACAACAATGTGGTGCTCAACGGTATCGTTATGTGGAACGAAGGCGTGTCGCGGCCGAACGGCGCGCTGATGTACAAATGCCCCGAAGGCGACGTCACCGGCGAGGAGCTTGCTGCCTGCACGCCCTGGCATGGCGTCATCTACACGTCGGATGACAAGGGCAACATCGGACTGCTGCCGGCCGAAGGGGTCGAAGCGCCGAAGACGCTGATCCTGCCGGACCTCGGGCCGGCGTTGCGCCAATCCTCGGCCTATGGCGGCAGCGGGTTTTCGAAAGTGCCGTGGGATGTGTTTGTCTTGAAGGGATGCCAGGAATGAGCGAGGCGAAAAAGGTGCTGCTGGTCACCGGCGGTAGCCGCGGCATTGGCGCCGCGGTCTGCCGGCTAGGATCGAAGGCCGGCTACCGCGTGGCGGTCAACTATGCCTCGAACCAGGCTGCCGCTGACGCAGTGGTCGCCGAGATCAAGGCCGGCGGCGGCGAGGCCTTAGCCGTCAAGGGCGATGTCGGCAGCGAGGCCGATATCGTGGCCATGTTCGAGGCCGTCGACCGCGCTTATGGCCGGCTCGACGCCTTCGTCAACAATGCCGGCATCGTCGACGTCAAGGCGCGTGTCGACGAGATGGACGTCGCGCGGCTGGAGCGCATGATGCGCATCAATGTCGTCGGCTCGTTCCTGTGTGCCCGCGAAGCGGTGAAGCGCATGTCGACCCGTCATGGCGGGGCGGGCGGATCGATCGTCAACATCTCGTCGGCGGCAGCGACGTTGGGCTCGCCGGGCGAATTTGTCGACTATGCCGCCTCCAAGGGTGCCATCGACACGTTCACCGTCGGGCTCGCCCGTGAGGTCGCACTGGAAGGCATTCGCGTCAATGCGGTGCGGCCCGGCCTCATCGATACCGAGATCCATGCCTCCGCCGGGCAGCCGGACAGGATAGAGCGGTTCCGCGACCTGCTGCCGATGAAAAGAGCCGGCACGGCTGATGAAGTCGCGGGCGCGGTTCTCTATCTTCTATCCGACGCCGCGTCCTATACGACGGGCGCGATCCTGAATGTAAGCGGCGGCCGCTGAGCGCCAAGCAAAGGGAAACAAACATGGCTTATGACGTCGTTATCATCGGATCGGGACCGGGCGGCTATGTCTGCGCCATCAAGGCGGCGCAGCTCGGGCTCAAGGTTGCGGTGGTCGAGAAGAATGCCACCTTCGGCGGCACCTGCCTGAACATCGGCTGCATCCCGTCCAAGGCCCTGCTCCATGCCTCCGAGATGTTCGCCGAGGCCGGCCACTCCTTCGACACGCTCGGCGTCGAGATATCAGCGCCGAAATTGAACCTGAAGAAGATGATGGCGCACAAGGATGCGACGGTGACGTCGAACGTCAACGGCGTCGCCTTCCTGTTCAAGAAGAACAAGATCGACAGCTTTCGCGGCACCGGCAAGGTGGTCGCGGCCGGCAAGGTCTCGGTGACCGGCGAGGACGGCAAGGTCGAGGAGATCGAGACCAAGAACATCGTCATCGCCACCGGATCGGATGTCGCCGGCATTCCCGGCGTCAAGGTCGACATCGACGAGAAGGTGATCGTGTCGTCGACCGGCGCGCTGTCGCTGGAGAAGGTGCCCGGCCATCTGGTGGTGGTCGGCGGCGGTGTCATCGGGCTCGAGCTCGGCTCGGTGTGGGCGCGGCTCGGCGCCAAGGTCACCGTGGTCGAATTCCTCGACACCATCCTGGGCGGCATGGACGGCGAGGTCTCCAAGCAGTTCCAGCGGCTGCTATCCAAACAGGGTTTCGAGTTCAAGCTCGGCGCCAAGGTCACCGGCGTCGCCAAGGCCAAGAAGGGTGCCACGGTCACCTTCGAGCCGGTCAAGGGCGGCGCCGCCGAGACGATCGAGGCCGATGCCGTGCTGATCGCCACCGGGCGCCGGGCCTATGCCGACAGTCTCGGGCTGAAGGAAGTCGGCGTCGAGGTCGACGAGCGCGGCCGCGTCAAGACCGATGGCCATCTCAAGACCAATGTCCCGGGCATCTATGCCATCGGCGATGTCATCGCCGGGCCGATGCTGGCGCACAAGGCCGAGGACGAGGGCGTGGCGGTAGCGGAAGCCATTGCCGGCCAGGCCGGCCACGTGAACTATGACGTCATTCCGAGCGTCGTCTACACCAGCCCGGAAATCGCCTCGGTCGGCAAGACCGAGGAAGAGTTGAAGAAGGCCGGCATCGACTACAAGGTCGGAAAGTTCCCGTTCAGCGCCAATGGCCGGGCGCGCGCCATGCTGCACACCGACGGTTTTGTGAAGATCCTCGCCGACAAGCAAAGCGACCGCGTGCTCGGCGTGCATATCGTCGGCTTCGGCGCCGGCGAGATGATCCACGAGGCGGCGGTGCTGATGGAGTTCGGCGGCTCCTCGGAGGATCTCGCCCGCACCTGCCATGCGCATCCGACGATGTCGGAGGCGATCAAGGAGGCGGCGCTGGCCACGTTCTTCAAGCCCATCCACACCTAAAAGGCCAATGCTTCGTCATCCTCGGGTTAAGCCCGCGGTGGGCGTAGGCACCGGGTCCACACATACCAAAACCGCCCGCGGTGAGGGGGCCGGTGGGTTTTTTTTTAGGGACCAGGAGTTGGGCGGGGGGGGCG
>NZ_JAMYRE010000029.1:0-75787 GCF_040321265.1 Mesorhizobium sp. M0491 | reverse complement strand
CCAAGAAGAATTAAAGGCACGCGGCAGCGTTCCCTCCCCCTTGTGGGGAGGGTTAGGGTGGGGGTTCTTCTTCGCAAGAATCCATATGCGATAGCCCTGCCCACGAGGGGGGGAGATTGGCAGCTTCGCCGCGTTCGCCAAACATAGGCGCCGCAAAGAGAAGGGCCGGCAACCGCCAGCCCTTTATGCCTCTTAAGCCCGTGCCAACCAGCTCAGCTGGACCTTAAGCCAGGAGTTAATTCGCCGGCTAATTACCGATCTTGCTTCAGCCTGCGGCACAGCTCATCAAGCTGTTCCAGCGACCGGTACGAAACCCGCAGCACGCCGCCCTTGCCCTTGTGATCCACCGACACAATCATGCCGATCGTGTCGGTCAACAGCTTCTCCAGCGCCAGCGTGTCGGCGTCCTTTTCGTCAGGACTTGGCGCCGGCTTGGCTTCCCTAGCGCTGCTGGTGCCGGCCGGCATCTGCGCCAGCGCTTCGGCCTGGCGCACCGAAAGGCCCTCTTCGACGATGCGCTTGGCAAGGCCGGCCGGATCTTCCGCCGTCACCAGCGTGCGGGCATGACCCGCCGACAGGGCGCCGTCGACCAGCATGTCGCGGATCACGTCCGGCAGCTTCAAGAGCCTGAGCGTGTTGGCGACATGGCTGCGGCTCTTGCCGATCACCTGGCCGAGATCGGCCTGGGTGTAGCCGTGCTCATCGATCAGCTGTTGATAGCCAAGCGCTTCCTCGACCGCATTGAGGTCGGTGCGCTGGACGTTCTCGATGATCGCCAGTTCGAGCGCGGTGCGGTCGTTGACCTCGCGGATGATGACCGGAATCTCGGACAGCCCGGCGCGCTGCGCCGCGCGCCAGCGCCGCTCGCCGGCGATGATCTCGTAGCGGCCGGCTTGTGTCGGCGAAGGCCGCGCCACCACCGGCTGGACGACGCCGTGTTCGCGGATCGACTGGGCAAGATCGGTCAGCTCGGCGTCGCCGAAATGCCGGCGCGGATTTTTCGGATTGGGGGTCAGGAACTCGATCGGCACCTTGCCGTCGGCGCTCATGCCGGGCTTCTCAGGCGCTGCGGGGCGATCGATCTCGCCGATCAGCGCAGCCAGTCCACGCCCCAGTCTCTTTCTTGAAAGGTCTTCGCTCATCTTTATTCCAGTTGGCTATTCCAAATCGTTTCGGTATCGAATCGGCTTTTAGCTATGCATCCGGCCTAATCAAGCGGCGCGTAACTTGCGCTCGCGGCGGATCACTTCCGACGCCAGTTGCAGATAGGCCTGGCTGCCGGAGCACTTCAAATCATAGAGGATCGCCGGCTTGCCGTAGGACGGCGCCTCGGACACCCGCACATTGCGCGGAATGACGGTCTCGTAGACCTTGTCGCCCATATGCGCCCGCACATCCTGCACCACCTGGTTGGCGAGATTGTTGCGGCCGTCATACATGGTCAGCACGATGCCCTGGATGGTGAGATCCGGATTGATCGAGCGGCGCACCTGCTCGACAGTCTCCAGCAACTGGCTGAGACCTTCGAGCGCGAAAAACTCGCATTGCAGCGGCACAAGAACAGAATCGGCCGCGGCCATTGAATTCAAAGTCAAAAGGTTGAGCGATGGTGGGCAGTCGATCAGCACATAGCCGAACGGCGCGCCGCGGTCGGTCGCAGCGCGCAGCGCATTGCGCAGCTTGAGCACACGGTCGGGCGCCGAGGCGATCTCCATTTCGATGCCGAGCAGGTCGAGCGTCGACGGCACGATCGACAGGCCGGGCACGGCTGTGGGGATGGCCGCGGCCTCCAGCTCAAGCTCGCCGGTCAGCACGTCATAGGAGGACACCGTGCGGTCCTTGCGATCGATGCCGAGGCCGGTGCTGGCATTTCCCTGCGGATCGAGATCGACGATCAGCACCTTTTCGCCGATCGCGGCCAGCGCGGTCGCCAGATTGATGGCGGTCGTCGTCTTGCCGACACCGCCCTTCTGGTTGGCTACAGTGATGATTCGGGGGCCATTCTTCATCATGGGTTTATGCCAGAAATTCATTGGGCGCCAAATCGCCTGTCAGTGACGGATCAGACAGGTCGCAGGTTGGACAATTCCAGGATGACGCCGCCAGCGTCGGTCACACTTGGATGTTCTACCAGATCGAAGGACCATCGGTGAACGCTTTCTTGCACTTCGGTGCGGTAATCCCGGCCTTTGTGGAACAGGCCGCGTGCGCCTGAAATCAGCCAGGGCGCCGACAGGTCCAGCAAGGTCGAAAGCGAGGCCAAAGCCCGCGCCGTGACAACTTGCGGTGTCGAAACAAGCGCATGGCTGTCATCGATGCGGCGCGCCACGACTCGCGCCGGCAGGCTGAATTGCCCGACGACGGTCTGCAGGAAGGACGCCTTTTTGCGATTGCTTTCAACCAGATCGATGCTAGCGCCGTCGCGCTCGGCAAGCAGGAAAGCCATGACAAGGCCCGGAAATCCGCCGCCCGAGCCGAGATCCACCCAGCGCGTGGCTTGAGGCTCTAAGCGCCCGAGCTGCGCACTGTCCAATATATGGCGCTGCCAGACATCGCCCGACGTCGATTGCGCCACCAGATTGATGCTGCGATTCCATTTCTGGAACATCTGCTCAAAGGCCACCAGCCGATCGAATGTTTCACGTGAAACCGGGCCCGCCGCGTCCTGCAGGCTCTCTAGGGACATAGAATTCACGCAACATCCTTCTGTGGGCGCTGGGCGCTCTCCGCGTGGCGGACATGCGCGACGATGATCGCCAGTGCCGCCGGCGTCATGCCTTCCATGCGCTGGGCATCGGCGATGGAGCGCGGCCGCCGCGCTTGCATCTTCTGCTTCAACTCGTTGGACAGCCCCGGCACCCCGGCGAAATCGACCGTCTCGGGGATCAGCCGGCTCTCTTCATGCCGGATCTGCGCCACATCCGTCTTCTGACGATCGAGATAGACTGAATATTTCGCTTCCGTCTCGAGGCGCTCCGCCGTCTTGCCGTCGATCGCCGCAAAGCGCGGATCGACGCCAGCCAGCCAGGCGACATCGACGTCAGGATAGGACAGCAATTCATAGCCGGACCGGCGCACGCCATCCCGGTTGATGTCCAGCCCGTGTCGCGCCGCCTCATTCGGTGTCATGGTGAGCGACTTCGCCAAGTCCCGCGCCTCGTCCAGGCTTTGCATGACCTGCCCGTAGCGTTGCATGCGCTGTGCCGAAGCGATGCCCAGCTTTGCAGCCAGAGGCGTCAGTCGTTCATCCGCATTGTCGGCACGCAGCGATAGCCGGAACTCGGCCCGTGACGTGAACATCCGGTAGGGCTCAGCTATACCGCGGCTGGTCAAATCGTCGACCATCACCCCGATATAGGCTTCGGTGCGGCTGAGCACGATCTGCTCGCTCCCCGCCGCCCGCCGCGCCGCATTGAGGCCGGCGAGCAGGCCCTGCCCGGCTGCTTCCTCATAGCCCGTCGTACCGTTGATCTGACCGGCGAGGAAGAGGCCGCCAACGCGCTTCGTCTCCAACGTCTGATGCAGTTCGCGCGGATCGACGTGATCATACTCGATGGCATAGCCGGGCTGCAGCATGACGGCCTGTTCCAGCCCAGGGATGGTTTTGAGGATATCGAGCTGCACATCTTCAGGCAGCGAGGTTGAAATACCATTGGGATAGACCGTGTCGTCATCGAGCCCTTCCGGCTCGAGAAAGATCTGGTGACCGTCCCTGTCGCCGAACTTGACGATCTTGTCCTCGATCGACGGGCAATAGCGCGGCCCCACACCTTCGATCGAGCCGGAATACATGGCCGAGCGGCCGAGATTGGCACGGATCAACTCATGCGTGGCCGTCGTCGTGCGGGTGATGCCGCACTCGATCTGCGGCGTGGTGATGCGGTCGGTCATCAGCGAGAACGGCACAGGATTCTCATCCGCCGCCTGGCTTTCCAGCGACGCCCAGTCGATGGTCCGGCCGTCGAGGCGTGGCGGCGTGCCGGTCTTCAGCCGACCGAGCTTGAAGCCGGCGCGGTCCATCGTTGCCGACAGACCAAGACTGGCCTGCTCGTTCATGCGGCCGGCAATAATCTTCCTCTCGCCGATATGGATAAGCCCGCGCAGAAAAGTCCCGGTCGTCAGGACGACAGCGCCACAGGCAAGCCGCCTTCCATCGGCCAGGAGAACGGCCGTGATCCGCCCATCGGCGATTTCGAAGTCCAGAACCTCGCCTTCGACCACGTCGAGATCGTTCTGCTGCCGAATCGCTTCCTGCATGGCGAGGCGATAGAGCTTTCGGTCGGCCTGCGTGCGGGGGCCGCGCACGGCGGGACCCTTGCGGCGGTTGAGCAGGCGGAATTGAATGCTGGCGGCATCCGCCACGCGCCCCATCAGGCCATCCATGGCATCGATTTCGCGCACCAGGTGGCCCTTGCCGAGCCCGCCGATCGCCGGATTGCATGACATGACCCCGATCGTGTCGAAACGCAGCGTCACCAAAGCGGTCTTCGCACCGGCGCGCGCTGCAGCGCTGGCCGCCTCGCAACCCGCGTGGCCACCGCCCACCACAACCACATCATAGTGATTGGTCATTTCCAAAAGTCCCAGACTCAAAAGATTGAGGGACACATGTCCCCGTGAGGCTTTGCTGTCAAGAAAACTCCGCGGGTCGTTTCACGTGAAACAACCTTGCGGGCTGTCAGCTCCATGTTTCACGTGAGTCACCAAGGCCGCCTGACGCGTTTCACGTGAGTCACACAGGCAGCGCAGCGCGGTGGCCCAGACGAAGCCTCCCCGCCTTCGTCATCCACGGGCGGAGCGTCCGCGAATCGGCGTCGCGGAGACCCGAGGATCCATGCCGTGACCTTGGCCAAAGGGTACAGCGGAGCAGAATTCTGCATCGTGGCCGCTGCTTTGATGTCGCGGCATGGATCCTCGGGTCTGCGCTGCGTCGCTGCGCTCCTTGCTTCGCCCGTGGATGACGAAGCGATACACCGCACTGTTTCACGTGAGTCATTTCCCAATACAGAACTGTGAGAAAATCACATCCAGCATGTCCTCGACGTCGATGGCGCCGACGATACGGCCCAGGCGATCCGCGGCAAGCCGCAACTCTTCGGCGCGCAATTCCTGCCCGACAGTCTGGCCGTCGGTTGCACGAAGCAGGTGCCTATTCGCTGCGCCAAGCAATTCGACGTGGCGCAGCCGCGATGGCAAAACATCACCGACGCTGCCGGCTGCTTCGGCAGCTCGCCGGCCGATTTCCGCCAGCAGTCTCTCCACGCCCGTCCCGTTTTTTACCGAAATGACAAGGTTGTAGTCTTCCATCGCCCCGCTCGCCGCGCGGTCTTCCAGCAGATCGCGCTTGGTGCCAACGCGCAAGGTCGGCGCCGCGGTCGGCAATGAACGAATATCCCCAGGATTCGTAACATCCTGCAGCAACAGCAAGAGATGGGCGCCATGCGCCTTGGCCCTCGCCTTCTCGATGCCGATCGCCTCGACCTTCCCCGGCGCATCGCGCAGCCCGGCCGTATCGGTAAGCCGGACCCGCAGCCCCTGGAGATCAAGTGTCACTTCAAGCAGATCCCGCGTCGTGCCGGGTTCATCCGTTACTATAGCGGCATCCCGCCGGGCCAGGGCATTGAACAGACTCGACTTACCCGCGTTGGGCGCGCCAAGGATCACGACCTCGAAGCCGTCGCGAATGATCTCGGCGGCGCGAAACCCGGCGATGTGGCGATCGATCTCGCCGATCATCGTCCTGACATCGGACCAGACCGTATCCGAAACGGAACCGGGGACATCGTCCTCATCGGCGAAATCGATTTCCGCCTCGATCATGGCGCGGGCATGGATTAGCCTGCGACGCCAGCCGAGATAGAGTTCGCTCTGAACGCCTTCGGCATTTTGAACGGCAAAACGCCGCTGCGCCTCGGTTTCGGCGTTGACGAGATCCGCCAGCGCCTCGGTCTCGAGCAGATCGACCTTGCCGTTGAGAAAGGCGCGGCGCGTGAATTCACCTGGTTCCGCGTGTCTAACGCCGTCAAGGCCTGCGATCGTCTCCATCATTTTTGCCACCACGGCACGACCGCCATGGACGTGGAATTCCGCGACGTCCTCGCCGGTGAAACTGGCCGGACCGGGAAAGAAAACGACCAGGCCGGTGTCGAGCACGGTTCCGTCGGGTGCCCTGAATATGCGCAGAATCGCCGAGCGGTCCTTAACCATGCCGCCGGCAATCGTTTCGACTACGAATCGAGTCTGTGGGCCGGAAATACGGATGACGGCGACGCCGGCCGGGAGCCGGCCGCTCGACAGCGCTACGATGGAACCGCCTGAAATCATTTGCCCGCTCTACCGAACCGCCCTAGCTTTACGCCTATCCGACCCATCCGAGTTTGCCCATCGTGACGTTGCCCGCGCAAAACCTGCTCGCTGAAGAAGCAAGCCCCTATCTGCAGCAGCACAGCGGCAATCCCGTGCACTGGCGCGCCTGGTCGCCGGCTTCGCTCGAGGAGGCGAAGGCGCTGGACAGGCCGATCCTGCTCTCGGTCGGCTATGCCGCCTGCCACTGGTGCCACGTCATGGCGCATGAAAGCTTCGAGAACGATGGTGTCGCCGCCGTCATGAACCGTCTGTTCGTCAATATCAAGGTCGACCGCGAGGAGCGTCCCGACATCGACCAGATCTATATGGCTGCACTCTCCGCCATGGGCGAGCAAGGCGGCTGGCCGCTGACCATGTTCCTGACGCCGGACGGCAAGCCGTTCTGGGGCGGCACCTATTTTCCGCGCGAGCCACGCTATGGCCGCCCCGGTTTCATCCAGGTGATGGAGGCGGTGGACAAGGCCTGGCGCGAGAAGCGGGCGAGCCTCAACCAGAGCGCCGACGGCCTGGCCACACATGTCGAGGCGCGGCTCGCCGGCTCGCATGCCAGAACCGTGGTCGACCGCGACACGCTGGCGGAATTGGCCAAGGGCATAGACGGCATGGTCGACCGCGATCTCGGCGGCCTAGGCGGCGCGCCGAAATTCCCCAATGCGCCGTTCATGCAAACGCTGTGGCTGTCCTGGCTGCGCGACGGCAACGCCAGCCATCGCGACGACGTTCTCAACAGCCTCGAACAGATGGTCAGCGGCGGCATCTACGACCATATCGGCGGCGGGCTCAGCCGTTACTCGACCGACGCCGAATGGCTGGTGCCGCATTTCGAAAAGATGCTTTACGACAATGCCCAGCTGATCCGCTTCTGCAACTGGGCCTATGCCGCAAGCGGTAACGAGTTGTTCCGGGTCCGAATCGAAGAGACGATCGACTGGCTGCTGCGCGAAATGCGCGTCGACGGCGGCGCCTTTGCCGCCAGTCTCGACGCCGACAGCGACGGCGAGGAAGGGCTGTTCTACACCTGGAGCCAAGACGAGATCGAGGCCGCACTCGGCGACGATTCCGCCTTGTTTGTCAATCACTTCACGCTCTCCAGCCCGCATGGTTGGGAAGGCAAGCCGGTTGTCCACCAGACGAGGGCCCAGCAATCGCAATATGTGATCGATCGCGAAGAGGTCAGCCCGCTCAAGGGGAAACTCCTTGCAGTCCGGGAAGAGCGGGTCAGGCCCGGCCTTGACGCAAAGATCCTCACCGACTGGAACGGCCAGATGATCGCAGCCTTTGCTGAGGCCGGTCGGTCGCTGGCGCGGCCTGACTGGATCGATGCGGCGGCAAAAGCCTTTGCCCATATCCGCGCTGCCAGCCGCGACGGCCGCTTGCCGCATTCGATGCTCGGCGCCAGAAAACTGTTTCCTGCTTTGTCCAGCGACTATGCCGCCATGACCAACGCAGCCATCTCGCTGTTCGAGGCCACTGGGGATTGGAGCTATGTCGACCAGGCCGGCCAGTTTGTCGAGCAGCTCGACCATTGGCACGCCGATACCGAAAAGGCAGGTTATTACCTGACTGCCTCGGACAGCACCGACGTGCCGATCCGCATCCGCGGCGATGTCGACGAGGCCATTCCGTCCGCCACCGGCCAAATCATCGAAGCACTGGTCCGGCTCGCCTCCGTCACCGGCGATCTCGAGCTGCACGAGAAAGCCTGGGAGGTCGCCGAACATGCCGCCGGCCGTGCCGCAAACCAAGCCTATGGCCAGGCCGGCATCGTCAACGCCTGCGCGCTGGCGATCGAGCCGCTCAAGCTGGTCATCGTTGATGCGCTCAACGATCCAAAGCTCGTTCCGGTTGCGAATCGAAATCCTGATCCACGGCGCGTCGACATCCTCGTGCCGATCGGTACGGGAGCGAATCGAGCCTTGCTGCCCGCCGGAATCCTGCCGCCGACCAACCGCTTAAGCGCGTGGTTCTGCACTGGTCAGGTTTGCCTTTCCCCGATGACGGATCCGGAAGAGCTGGAGCGCCTTTTGCGCCGAGAATGATCAGGCGCCGTGCGCGGGATCGGGCAGCGCCTCGGTCGCAGCTTGCCGGCGCTTGAACAGCAAATCCTTGGCGGCGATCACCGCACCGATGGTGATCAGCACGCAGGCGAGCGCCACCGACCAGTGGAAGACGCCAAAGCCTGCCAGCAGCAGCACGATGACCGAAAACAGCGGTGCGGCGTAGGACAAGGCGCCAAGGATCATGATGTCACCGTGCTTGCAGCCAAAATCCCAGGCGTAGAAGCCGGCTCCCAGAGGAATCGTGCCCAGAATGACGATAGCCGTCCACTGCGTCGGCGTCTGCGGCCAGACCGTGGTCTCAAGCATCAGGTGCAGCGAGAAAGCGACCGCCGCCGTGATGAAGCAATAACCGGCCACGACATCCGTCGGCACCTGGCCGAAGCGGCGCGACAGCACGGAATAGCCAGCCCAGATGAAGGCGCAGAAGAGCGCGATGACATGGCCCTTCATCACCCCATTGGCCAGGCCGACATTGCCGCCCTTGGTGATCACCACGATGGCGCCGGCAAGCCCTAGAACGACGCCGACGATGTGATGAACCCGGAGCCTTTCACCGGGCAGGAAGGCTGCAAAGACGACGATCAGCAATGGCCAGAGATAGGCGATCAGGCTGACCTCGACCGGCGGCGCCGACTGGATCGCAAAGAAATAGGCGCAGTGGTAGATGCACAGTCCCGCCGTGCCGATCGCCCAGACCGGCCATGGCTGCCGCAGCGACCGGATCGCGCCTGGGCGGAAGATCCAGCTGCCGGCGCCGACCAGCCCTCCGAGCAGGAAGGTCATGGCTGCCAGCTGAAACGGCGGGATCGGGCCAGCGGCGGTCGAAAGCAGCGCCAGGAAAGACCAGGTCAGGATGGCCGAAAAGCCGATCAGGGTCGGGATTGTCTTCTTCACGTCGCTGCTTCCAGTTTGCAGACACGAGCTTTGCATGAACGCGAAATCGTCTGCCGCCACATACAGCCGCCCGATATCGGGAAAGCGACCTGCCGCCGGACAACGAAAAACCCCATCCCGGTTTCGCGGAATGGGGCTTCAATACACAGACCGGAAGATTTCGGCCTGACCTTTACGTGTTCATCGAATCGAAGAAATCCGCATTGGTCTTGGTCTGCTTGAGCTTGTCGATCAGGAACTCGATCGCGTCGGTGGTTCCCATCGGCGCCAGGATGCGGCGCAGCACGAAGATCTTCTGCAGATCCTGCTTGGAAACCAGCAAGTCTTCCTTGCGGGTGCCGGACTTCAAGATGTCCATGGCCGGATAGATGCGCTTGTCGGCCACTTTGCGGTCGAGCTGGATTTCGCAGTTGCCGGTGCCCTTGAACTCTTCGAAGATGACTTCGTCCATGCGGCTGCCGGTATCGATCAGCGCGGTGGCGATGATGGTCAGCGAGCCGCCTTCCTCGATGTTGCGGGCAGCGCCGAAGAAGCGCTTCGGCCGCTGCAGCGCGTTGGCGTCGACACCGCCGGTCAGCACCTTGCCGGATGACGGCACGACGGTGTTGTAGGCGCGGCCGAGACGAGTGATCGAATCGAGCAGGATGACGACATCGCGGCCATGTTCGACCAGGCGCTTGGCCTTCTCGATGACCATTTCGGCGACCTGCACGTGGCGCACCGCCGGCTCGTCGAAGGTCGAGGAGATCACCTCGCCCTTCACTGAGCGCTGCATGTCGGTCACTTCTTCCGGCCGCTCGTCAATCAGAAGCACGATCAGATAGCATTCCGGATGGTTGGCGGTGATCGAGTGGGCGATGTTCTGCATCAGAACCGTCTTGCCGGTACGCGGCTGCGCGTTGATCAAAGCGCGCTGTCCCTTGCCGATCGGCGCGACCAGGTCGATCACGCGGGCCGAAATGTCCTTGGTGGTCACATTCTCGATTTCCATCTTCAGCCGCTTGGTCGGATAGAGCGGCGTCAGATTGTCGAAGTGGATCTTGTGACGGATCTTCTCGGGATCGTCGAAATTGATGGTGTTGACCTTGAGCAGCGCGAAATAGCGCTCGCCCTCTTTCGGGCTGCGGATCGGCCCTTCGACGGTATCGCCGGTCTTCAGCGAAAAGCGCCGGATCTGCGACGGCGAAATATAGATGTCGTCGGGACCTGGCAGATAATTGGCGTTGGCGGAGCGCAGGAAGCCGAAACCGTCCTGCAGCACCTCGACCACGCCATCACCGATGATCTCGATCTCCTGGGCGGCCAGCTTCTTCAGGATCGCAAACATCAGCTCCTGCTTGCGCATGACGCTGGCGTTTTCGACCTCGAGCGATTCGGCATAAGCGATCAGCTCTGGCGGTTTCTTGTTCTTGAACTCAGCGAGTTTCATTTCTTGCATAGACGGACCTTGGTAGATTGAGTCTGGGAATAGATGGAGTCTGGGTAGGCTTTGGGAAAATATCGGCGGGATGCGACAAATGCCGGGCGCGGCCGAAAACAACGAGGGGCGGCGCATGACGGGAAGGAAGACCCGTCTTTTATCGTCGGTCGGGTGAAAGAGCAAGCTGCGTTTTGCGTGACCTATCAAGGCTTAAAACGCATCAATGCCTGTCGTTGTCTCCTGGCCGTTTTTAGCGACATGCATCAGAACGGCTTGACGACCACCAGGATGACGATTGCGATCATCAGCAATGTGGGGATCTCGTTGACCATCCGCCAGTGCCTGGCGGGTTTTTCGTTGCGGTCCTCGGCGAATTTGCGCACCGCGCCCGAGAGATAGCCATGCATGGCCGACAGCAAAAGCACGGCTCCTATCTTGGCATGCAGCCAGCCGCCCTGGAAACCAAAACCCTTCCAGGCGAGCCACAGGCCGAACACCCAGGTGACGATCATCGCCGGGTTGATGATGCCGCGCAGCAGGCGCCGCTCCATCACCTTGAAGGTCTCCGATTGCACCGAGCCCTTCTCGGCATCCGCATGATAGACCAGCAGCCGCGGCAGATAGAGCATGCCCGCCATCCATGAGATGACGGCGAGGATATGGATCGCCTTTCCCCAGGGATAGAAGCTGTCGGGTGCGGCGAAATACAAAAGCGCGGTGAGAACGACCAGCACGGCGATACCTGATATCATGCGCATCATCGCCTGGCCGGTGCTGTTCGTGTTGTTCATCTGAGCCATCAGCGTGTCGCGCTCCGCACCTGTTTCACCATCGCCTCGACATGGGCGATCGGCGTCTCCGGCGTGATGCCGTGACCGAGGTTGAAGATCAGCGGTCCGTCTCCCAGCGCTTTCAGGATCGCCTCGACGCCGTCGGACAGCGCCTTGCCGCCCGCCACGAGGCGCAAGGGATCGAGGTTGCCTTGCACCGCACCCGAGCGCTGCAAGTCCTTCGCCGCTATCAGGGGCACCGTCCAGTCGATCCCCAGGGCCGTTACGCCGGTCTTCTGTCGATAGGTCCGGTAGCGCGCACCGGCACCCTTGGGAAAACCAATGATCGGAACATCGGGATGAACCGCCCGAACCCGGCCAACGATCTCGGCCACCGGCTGAACGCAGAACAGGTCGAAGGACTCATCGTCGAGCACGCCGGACCAGGAATCGAAAATCTGCACCACATCCGCACCCGCCTCGATCTGGCGGATGAGATAGGCGGCCGAATGTTCGGCAAGAACCTTCAGCAATCGCTGAAAGGCTACCGGCTCGCGATAGGCAAAAAGCCGCGCCGGCGCCTGGTCGGGTGTGCCATGGCCGGCGATCATGTAGGTCGCCACCGTCCACGGCGCGCCGCAGAAGCCGATCAGGGTTGTCTCTTCGGGCAGTTTGGCCCGCAACCGGCGAACCGTCTCGTAGACCGGTTCGAGATTCACGTGAAACACCTCGCCTTCCAGAGCCAAAATCTCCGGCGCGGTGATCGGCGTCAGCAGCGGCCCTCTGCCCTCTTCGAAGCGGACGTCACGGCCAAGCGCATGCGGAACGACAAGGATATCGGAAAACAGGATCGAGGCATCGAAGCCGAAGCGCTCGATCGGCTGCAAGGTCACTTCGACCGCAAGGTCGGGATCGTAGCAGAGGTCGAGGAACGAGCCTGCTCGCCTGCGTGTCTCCCGATACTCCGGCAGATAGCGCCCGGCCTGACGCATCATCCAGAGCGGAGGCGGAAAATGAGCCTTGCCCTTCAGGACATCCAGCATGATCCGGTTCTGGGGCATCGGGCGCTCGCTTCTCCCAGCCTCTTCTATAATCAAAGATTCTTATATCTAAGATTCTTCTGATTCTAAGAGTCTGTTGGTTCTGGTGGTTGTCACCTGTCCCGCTTTGCCCCGGAAAACACCAGCCAACATATTGTCGCGTGCTTCTTTTTCCCAGATGTAGGGTTCTGGGGATAGCTCCGAATCGATCAATCGAGTCAAAGTGTTAGGCACAGCGGTGAAAGGCGGGTCCTGTGGACGGACCGTAGTCGAAAAAAGCCGTCCCCAAACTTGTCCCCAGTCGCCCGACGAAGCTGACAGCGCATCGAATTGTGGACAAACTGCCATCTGATACAGTCGCCTCCGACAGGCCCGTCTTTTCATCCCGCTTTATCCACAGAAGCCCACAGCCCCAGGTGACCCCTGTGAACAAACCCCAGAGCTTCTTCCACCTGCACCTGATTTCCGACGCGACCGGCGAAACGCTGCTTGCCGCCGGCCGGGCAGCTTCGGCGCAGTACAAGGACGCGCGCGCCATAGAGCATATCTATCCGCTGATCCGCACCGAAAAGCAGGTGGCGAAGGTGTTCGAGGACATCGAGGAAGAGCCGGGCATCATCCTCTATACGGTCGTCGACCAGAAGCTGGCGCGCGGCATCGACGAGCGCTGCGCGGCCATGGGCCTGCCCTGCGTGTCGGTGCTGGAGCCGGTGCTGACCGTGTTCCAGTCCTATCTCGGCACCCCGGCCGGCCGCCGCGTCGGCGCCCAGCATGTCCTCGACGCCGAATATTTCCGCCGCATCGATGCGCTCAATTTCACCATGGACCATGATGACGGCCAATTGCCGCTCAATATGGACGATGCCGATGTGGTGCTGATCGGCATTTCTCGCACGTCGAAGACGCCGACCAGCATCTATCTCGCCAACCGCGGCATCAAGACCGCCAACATCCCGATCGTGCTCGGCGTGCCGGTGCCGGAAAGCCTGGTTGCCGCCAGCAAGCCCCTGATCGTCGGGCTGATCGCCACCGCCGAGCGCATCTCGCATGTACGGCAAAACCGCATCCTCGGCAACAGCAGCTCGTATGAGGCATCGGATTATGTCGACCGCGCGGCGATCAGCGAAGAGCTCGCCTATGCCCGCAAGATCTGCACGCGCCATGGCTGGCCGATGATCGACGTCAGCCGCCGCTCGATCGAGGAAACGGCGGCGGCGATCGTTGCCCTGCGGGGGAAGTCGAGATAAATGAGGCCAGCAGCCGGGTGAGGTTTTGCCCGGCTATTTCGACGCCGCGAAGTTCGAAGGTCACGGCATGGATCCTAGGGTCTGCGCCGCGTCGCTTCGCTCCTTGCTTCGCCCTAGGATGACGAAGGGAGGATTGTCTCGGCCAATTTCGAAGGTTTGCGATAGCCGCCAGCTGCTGTTCGACAGCGCAGATGCCAAACCCGACATCCGCGATTGGCCAAAAAAGCCATCACGCCTTCGTCATCCTAGGGCGGAGCAGGAGCGAAGCGACGTCGCGGAGACCCTAGGATCCATGCCGTGACGGTGGTCGAAGGTGCCAGCGGTTTTCTGTTGGAGCCAGAATCTCAACAACGGTTAGACAATTGATCAGGCGCTTAAAACCATGACCGAGAAACTCATCCTCGCTTCCGGCAGCCCGTTCCGCAAGGCGATGCTGGTCAACGCCGGCGTCGAGGTCGAGGCGGTTCCGGCCGAAGTCGACGAGCGCGCGCTCGAGGGGCGTTTGCAGGATAGCGGCGTCTCGCCCGAGGACGTCGCCCTGGTGCTGGCCGAGGCCAAGGCCACAGAAGTCAGCGAGCGCAGGCCGGGCGCCCTGGTTCTGGGCTGCGACCAGACGCTGTCGCTCGGCGACGAGGTGTTCCACAAGCCGGCCGATAGGGAAGGCGCGCGCCGTCATCTCCTGGCGCTGTCGGGCAAGACCCATCAGTTGAACAGCGCCGCCGTGCTGGTCCGCGATGGCAGGGTTTTGTGGCGGCATGTCGGCATCGCTTCGATGACCATGCGCAAGCTTGACCCAGCCTTCATCGGCCGCCACCTCGCCCGCGTCGGCGCCAAGGCGCTGGGAAGCGTCGGCGCCTATCAGATCGAAGGCGAAGGCATTCAATTGTTCGAGAAAATCGAGGGCGATCATTTCACCATTGTCGGCCTGCCGCTTCTGCCGCTGCTGGCCGAACTGCGTGACCTGGGAGCGATCGATGGCTGAGGTGTCAAAGAAGGCCTTCGTGTCAGGCCATCCGGTCAAGCATTCGCGCTCGCCGAAGATCCATGGCCACTGGCTGGCCAAACATGGCATCGACGGGAGCTACCTGGCCATCGATGTCGCGCCGCAAGACTTTGCCGTATTCGTGAAAACGCTGCAGGCAAACAATTACCGCGGCGGCAACATCACCATCCCGCACAAGGAAGCGGCTTTCGCATTGGCCGAACGCCGCGACCAGGCGGCGCAAGAAATCGGCGCCGTCAACACGCTGTGGTTCGAGGATGGCGTCCTGTGGGGCGGCAACACCGACGGTCACGGCTTTGCCGCCAACCTCGACGATCATGCGCCGGGCTGGGCGAGCAAGGGCCCGGCGGTCGTGCTTGGCGCCGGCGGCGCGTCGCGCGCCGTCATCCATGCGCTGAAGGAGCGCGGCGTGACCGACATCCGCATCGTCAACCGTACGCTCTCCCGGGCTATAGAACTGCGCGATCGTTTCGGCGCCGGCGTGTCGGCGCATGGCATGGCGGCTACGGATGAACTGCTCGGCGATGCCGGCCTGCTGGTCAACACCACGGCGCTCGGCATGCATGGCAATGAAGGCCTGTCGGCCGATCCCGCCCGGCTGCCCGACCATGCCATCGTCACCGACATCGTCTATGTGCCGCTGGAGACGCCGCTGCTCGCGGCCGCCCGCGCGCGAAAGCTGAAGACGGTCGACGGCCTCGGCATGCTGCTGCATCAGGCCGTGCCCGGCTTCGAACGATGGTTCGGTGTCAGGCCGCGGGTGACGGCCGAACTCCGGGCGATCATTGTTGCCGATCTGGTACCAAAACCATGATCGTGCTCGGCCTCACAGGCTCGATCGGCATGGGCAAGTCGACCACGGCCAGGATGTTCACTGACGCCGGCGTGCCGGTCCATGATTCCGACGAGACGGTGCATCGCCTCTATGCCGGCAAGGCAGCCCCTTTGGTCGAGGCGGCGTTTCCGGGCACCACATCTGCCGGGGTGGTCGACCGGACAAAACTTGGCGCGCGCGTGCTCGGCGACGCCGCCGGGCTGAAGCGGCTCGAGGCCATCATCCATCCGCTGGTGCGCGCCGACGCCGATGCCTTTCTGGCCAGGCATCGTAGATCAGGCGCGCCGATCGCCGTCCTCGATATTCCCCTGCTGTTCGAAACCGGCGGCCGCAACCGCGTCGACAAGGTCGTCGTCGTCACTGCGTCGGCCGAGACCCAGCGCGCCCGCGTGCTGGCGCGGCCCGGCATGACGGAGGAAAAGCTGGCGTCGATCCTGACTAAGCAGGTGCCGGATGCGGAAAAGCGGCGTCAGGCCGATTTCATCGTCGACACCGGCCAGGGGCTGGACGCCGCGCGGGATCAGGTGAATGCGATCATTGCGGAACTGATCGGGGTCGGCAAGCCGGGCCATTGACACTGGCTGCCGTCTGTCAACGTCAGCGCCGCCCCTCATCTGCCTGCCGGCATCTTCTCCCCGTATAGTGACGGGGAGAAGGAGCTGGCCGCGACCTCGGCTACTCTCTTGCTAACGCAGGAGATTGGCGAAATCCTTTGCGAAGGCGTCGTTCTCCCCGTCACTATACGGGGAGAAGTGCCCGGCAGGGCGATGAGGGGCAGCGCAAACCTGTAGTGATTGCCCTGATCAGCTTCGTTTCCCATTGCCATTTTGTTCCGGTCTCATGATTCTGCTCCTTTGGAGCGACTGATTCGATGCGTGAGATCATCTTCGACACGGAAACCACCGGCCTCGATTCGCGCGACGACCGCGTGATCGAGCTGGGCGGCGTCGAGCTGGTCAACCGCTTCCCGACCGGAAAGACCTTCCACCACTACATCAACCCGCAAGGGCGCGCGATCCATGCCGAGGCACAGGCGGTGCACGGCATCAGCGCGGCGGACCTCGCGGGCAAGCCGACCTTTGCCGAGATTGTGCAGGAATGGCTGGACTTCACCGACGGCGCCAAGCTGGTCGCCCACAACGCAACCTTCGACATCGGCTTCCTGAACGTTGAATTCGGCCGGCTCGGTCATCCCGTCATCGACAACGGCCTCGTCGTCGATACGCTGGCGCTGGCGCGCCGCAAGCACCCGATGGGGCCCAATTCGCTTGACGCGCTCTGCCGGCGTTACGGCATCGACAACACCAGGCGCACCAAGCACGGCGCCCTGCTCGATTCCGAATTGCTGGCCGAGGTCTATATCGAGCTGATCGGCGGCAAGCAGGCGGCCCTTATCCTCGACAGCGCCACCGCGCCGGCGCAAGGCAAAAATGTCCGCCAGATCGAGATCATCATCAGCCAGCGCCCGGCAGCCCTGCGGCCCCGCCTCACCGAAGCCGAACGCGCCGCGCACGCCGGCATGGTCGGGACGTTGGGTGAGAAGGCGTTGTGGCTGAAGGTTGCTGCTGGCAGGTAGAGAAGCGATGGCGGCAAGGCTGGAAGGGCCGACCCTCAAGATTGGCAGCGGACCCCCATAACTTCGTCATCCTAGGGCGAAGCAAGGAGCGAAGCGACGCGGCGCAGACCCTGGGATCCATGCAGTGACGGTGATGATATGTTCCGGCGGTGCAAGAAACCGAGCGTTACCACCCCGTCCCGCGAAACAGCTCGAACCACTCTGGATTGGCCTTTTCGATCAATTCGATCTTCCATTGGCGCGGCCAGCGCTTCAGGGACTTCTCACGTTGGATCGCATCGGTGATGTCGAAAAACTCCTCGTACCAGACCAACCGCTGAACACCGTAGCGGATGGTGAAATTAGAGCCTTGGCCCGACTTGTGCTCCGGCATGCGGCGACCGAGGTCGTTGGTGACACCGATATAGAGGGGTGCCACCTTTCTGGCTCGCAGTCATGTAGACATAACCGGTCATGGTTTTAGCGTAGCGAGCACAGGCGCGGGGACAAGCGCCATTCTGATCCGTTGCATTCTAAGGCGAATGTCACGGCATGGATCCTAGGGTCTGCGCTGCGTCGCTACGCTCCTTGCTCCGCCCTAGGATGACGAAGACGCGAGGGGCCTTCAGCCAACCTCGAAGGGGCGCTGCCCCGCCAGCGTTCCAAACAGAAAACCCGGCACAAGGCCGGGTTCTCAGAAACAACAACGATGACAGCAGGCCTCAGCTCACCTTGACCTTGGACGCCTCGTCCTCGGCCAGCTTCTGCTGGAACATCTGGGCGAAGTCGATCGGGTCGAGCATCAGCGGCGGGAAGCCGCCATTGCGGGTTGCCTCGGCGATGATCTGCCGGGCGAACGGGAACAAAAGGCGCGGGCATTCGATGAACAGGATCGGCAGCATGTGCTCCTGCGGAAAGCCTGCGATGGCGAACACGCCGCCATAGACCAGCTCGACATTGAACAGCACTTCCTGGTCGAAGGACGCCTTGGCGTTCAGCGTCAGATTGACGTCGAACTGCTTGTCGGAGAGCGGGTTGGCGTTGACGTTGACGTTGATGGCGATGCCCGGCGCCTTGTCGCGGCCGCGCAGCGAATTCGGCGCGCCGGGGCTTTCGAACGACAGGTCCTTCACATATTGCGCCAGAACGTTGAGCGACGGCTGCGCCGCATTGCCGTTTCCGTTGGCTGCGCCGACCGGCGCGTCATCCTTGCTGGCCATAAGCCTTGTCCTCTTGCCTGGGCAGCGTCGCTGACCGAATTGAAATCGGGCGTTCGCTACCATGGCGGGGATGACAAGACAAGGTTTGCCGCCTTGCTTCTCGGCTATGGGATGTAGATGGGACGGCGCCCTAATCGTCCTTCAGGCGGCGCCACGGCGAGTTGTGATCCGGGCCGCGCTTCAGATCGTCCTCGCGCGAATAGTCGCCGTCTTCGAGGTCGATGACCCTGTCGCGCTGGCGGCCGCGAAAACCGCCGGTCGAGAAATCGGTGGCGACGACAATACGGCCCTTGAACCGGTTCCAGGCAAAGTCGCGCAACGGCGGCAGGAACAGCAGCAGGCCGATGATGTCTGATATGAAGCCGGGGATGATCAGGAGGATCGCCGCAACCACGATCATGGCGCCGTGCGCAAGGTGGCGGCTGGGGTTCTGTCCGGCGGCCATCTCGGTGCGGATGCGGGCCATCACACCAAAGCCCTGGTACCGGAGCAAAAGCACGCCGGCGATGCTCGAGGCCAGCACGAGGCCGACCGTCGCCAGCGCGCCGACCTCACGGCCGACGATGACGAAACCGGCGATTTCCAGCAGCGGAAGCGCGAGGAGAAAGAAGGGAAGCAGCGAAATGCGCAAGTCTTGCCAACCTTTTTCGATTGTTATGATCGTTTCGATTGTTTTGGCCGCCAGCGAGCAATCGCCGCTGGCACTGAGGCTGTTAGATAGGTATGCCTGCCTTTGATTTGAATGATTGCGCCTTGCGTTCTATATGCTTTGAATGTTGAACGCTATGCGACCGTGGCCATTGGGCCTGACGGTCCGGCCACAGGGCAGGGATTGATTGGCGGAAGATATGGGATTCTTCGACTTCGGCACGATTTTCTTCCTGATTGCGGCGGTGGTCATCTTTTTCCAGCTGCGCAATGTGCTGGGCCGCCGCACCGGCAGCGAACGGCCGCCCTTCGATCCCTATTCGGCGGCTCGCACCGGCGACAAGGATGCCGCCCAGAAATCCGAAAACGTCGTCTCGCTGCCGCGCAAGCGCCCGCCAGGCGAGCCGGCTCCCGACACCTATGCCGCGATCGACGCTTTCGCCAAGCCCGATACCGACCTCAACAAGGGCCTGCGCACGATCAAGGACAATGATCCGTCCTTCGAGCCGAAGGGTTTCGTCGACGGCGCCAAGATGGCTTACGAGATGATCGTCATGGCCTATGCCGACGGCGATCGCAAAACGCTGAAGAACCTGTTGTCGCGCGAGGTCTATGACGGCTTTGTCGCCGCCATCGGTGAGCGCGAGGCCAAGGCGGAAAAGATCCAGTCCTCCTTCGTCGGCATCGACAAGGCCGACATCGTCTCGGCCGAGATGAAGGGCGGCGAGGCACATGTCACGCTGCGCATCATCAGCGAGCTGATTTCGGCGACCCGCGACAAGGCCGGCGCCGTCATCGACGGCGACCCGGAAACCGTCGCCGAGGTCAAGGATGTCTGGACCTTCGCCCGCGACACGCGCTCGCGCGATCCGAACTGGAAGCTCGTCGCCACCGAGGAAGAAGACTAGTTCGGAAACACGCGGCGAGGCTCCGGTGTCGCTATCGCCACTTTTTGTCGAGAAAGCCTTCGGCGACCTGCCCGGCTGGGACGATGACGACCATTCGGCGGCTTTCGCCGCCTTTCGCCGCTCGGCCTTCCATGTCCTGACCAAACCCTATCGCAGTGGTGCGCTCGGCATCGACTTCGACGCCTTTGCCGATGCCTACGCCAAGGCCCGGACCGTTTCGCCGGCGAATCGGTCGCCGACCCGCGGGGAAGCCCGCGC
Organism: Mesorhizobium sp. M0491; assembly: GCF_040321265.1. Classification (NCBI taxonomy): domain Bacteria; kingdom Pseudomonadati; phylum Pseudomonadota; class Alphaproteobacteria; order Hyphomicrobiales; family Phyllobacteriaceae; genus Mesorhizobium; species Mesorhizobium sp. M0491. The sequence goes on along the minus strand of NZ_JAMYRE010000029.1, from coordinate 55,563 downwards.
CTTCTTCGAGCGCCATTTCGTCCCGGCGCTTATCCCCGCCGAACATGCCGGCGCCGGGCTCGTCACCGGTTTCTATGAACCGCAAGTCGAGGCGTCACCGGTGCGCACGGATCGGTTTTCGGTGCCGTTGCTTTCGCGCCCGGCCGATCTCGTCGACATCGACGACGGGAACCGGCCGCCCGGCCTGGATCCCTACCTCGCTTTCGCGCGTCAGACGCCGAACGGGCCGGTCGAGTATCCCGACCGTGGTGAGATCGAGCGTGGCGCGCTCGACGGCAAGGGTCTGGAAATCGCCTGGCTGGCCGACAAGGTCGATGCCTTCTTCATTCACGTGCAAGGTGCCGCACGCCTCGCCATGACCGACGGCCGGCTTGTCCGCGTCACCTATGCCGCCAAATCCGGCCAGCGCTTCACCGGGCCCGGCAAGATCCTAAGCGAGCTGGGCGAGATCCCGCTGGCGGAGGTGACGATGCAGTCGATCCGCGTCTGGTTCAAGGCGCATCCGGACCGCGTCGACGAGATCCTGCGGCAGAACCGCTCTTACATCTTCTTCCGCGAGGCCGATGTCGAGGACGCGGCCCTTGGCCCGATCGCCGCCGCCAAGGTGCCGCTGACGCCGGGCCGCTCGATCGCCGTCGACCGCCTGCTGCATACATTCGGCACGCCTTTTTACATCGACGCACCGACGCTGACTGCTTTCGACGCAGAACCGTTCCGCCGGCTGATGATCGCGCAGGACACCGGCTCGGCCATCACCGGGTCCGCGCGGGGCGACCTGTTCGCCGGTTCGGGCGATGCCGCGGGCGAGATCGCCGGCGTGGTCCGCAATGCCGCGGATTTTTATGCGCTGATCCCGCGCGCGCTCGTTGCGGGTGCGGTCCGATGACCCGGCGCCCGGACAAGCTCAGCGAGGACGACCGGGTTCTGTGGAACCTGGTGGCGCGCACGGCCAAGCCGCTGAAGGGCAAATTTGCCGTCGACATCCCTGAAATCCCTGCCGAGGTCAGGCCAAGTCAGCCGCAACCGGTTCAGCCCATGGCCAATCCCGGCGCAGCCAAACCGAAGACGCAGCATGTCGCGCATGCGCTCGACGAACCGACCTTGGACAAGCTTTCGAAGGGCCGGCTGCCGATCGAGGGCCGCGTCGATCTGCACGGCCTGACCCAGGACGAGGCCTATTCGCTGCTGTTTTCATTCCTGCACCGGGCGCATGCCGGCGGCGTCCGCTATGTCCTGGTCATCACCGGCAAGGGCTCGTCCTCCGGCGGCGATGGCGTGTTGCGGCGCGCGGTACCGGCCTGGCTGTCGACGCCCGCCTTCCGGCCGCTGGTCTCCAGCCACGACCATGCCGCCCGCAATCATGGCGGTTCGGGTGCGCTCTATATCCGCCTGCGGCGGGCGCGCCTGTGAGGAGCTCTATCATGAGGGTGGGGACATGACCCCGTTCGGAGAGAAGTTGCGCACGCTCAGAAGCGAACGCGGTGTCCGCCAGAAGGACATGGCGGCGGCGATCGGCGTCAGCGCCGCCTATCTGTCGGCGCTCGAACATGGCAGGCGCGGTGCCCCGACCTGGACGCTGATCCAGAAGATCATCGGCTATTTCAACATCATCTGGGACGACGCCGAGGAACTGGCGCGGCTGGCCGAGGCCTCGCACCCGCGTGTAAAACTCGACACGTCGGGTCTTTCCCCCGCCGCCACCGAGCTTGCCAATCTGCTGGCGGAAAACATCGAGAAACTCGACGAAGCCGAGCTTCGCCGCATTACCGCATCGATCCGCGCGGCGTTAAACCAGCGGCCGTAGTCCGACGATCCAAGCGTGATGCAAGTTCGCCTGCTTCAGAAGGAAACTGCCCGCCGGCGGACCGCCAGCGGGCACAGTGGTGAGATCATTTCTTGCCGGCCGTGCCGCCATTTCCGCCCCGGCCGTGATCGCCATTGCCGCCATGGCCATTGTTTCCGCCACCCAGGCAGTCCGACGCCCCGGCATCACCGCAACAGCGGCCGGCCCAGAGGTCGTTGAGGTTGGTTTTGGCACAGCTGGTGGTGGTCTGATCGGCCATGGCGGATCCGGCCATGCTCGACACCGCGATAGCGGCAAGAAGGGTGTTTCGCAGAAAAGCAGTCATCTGAAGTCTCCATGGTTGGTTTCGGTTCACGGCTGTGTGTCGCTGGCCGGAGCGAAATGGTTCACGGAGAAATGCGAAAATTCATTGGGGGGCGGTCGCGGTGGGAAATATTGGCAGACGTCGCGCTGCCCCTCATCCGCCTGCCGGCACCTTCTCCCCGTATAGTGACGGGGAGAAGGGTGTAGCCGCGCGGTTGGCGCTTACGACGTTGATGATTGGCGAAAGCGACGATGAGGGCGTCTTTCTCCCCGTCCCTATACGGAGAGAAATGTCCGGCAGGACAATGAGGGGCGGCGGCGACCTATGATGTGAAAGCAGCTAAAGCGCGCCACAAGAACGCGACGTGCCGGGATGGGCGTACCAAAACCTACTGAACCGCGCCGACCAGAACTTGCTGGCCACCGCGGATCGAGACCCAGCGGCCGGTGTTGTCGATCGCCTGCCGCTTGAGGAAGCGGTAACCGGTCGCGTCCCATGGTTTGACCTTGTCGGTCAGATTGTCGAGCACATAGTCGCCCTCGTCGGTGCGCACCGTCAGCACGGCGTGACCCTCGCCGTCGGGCTTGCGCACGACGGTGATCAGAAGATCGGCAAGCGAGATGCTCATGCGCGAAAGCTGGCGCCGCTTTTCCAGCACATAGTCCTCGCAATCGCCGACGCCCTTGTCGGGATAGGCCCAGACTTCGTCCTTGCCGTAGATATCCATGTCGCTCATCGGCTTGACGGCGGCGTTGACCCTGGCGGTGACATTGAGAAGCTTGCGCATCAGCCCGTCGCTCATCGTGGCCGGCGCCAGATTGGTCGGGCGGATCGAGCATTCGCCCGGATGCAGCTTGCAGAAATCATAGTGGCCGATCGGTTGCGAGGTGAGCCCCCCGGTCGCCATCGCTCCACCTGCCAAAGCCGGTGCCACCCAGCCCGCCGTCATTGCCAGCCCGGCCGCCACATACACGCGCAGCCGTCGCGCCATCGATGAGGAAATCATTGTCCCCGCTCACCCTTTGTTATTAACGAAAGGTTAAGGGGGATTTACAGTCCGTGTCAATTACGACGACGGTCGGATTGTCGGCATGGTTACCCGAGGGGCTGGACAGCGACACTTGTGCAACAGAATCGGCCAGCCAGCCGGCTTTTACGGGTTAATTTCACGGTTTGTCGCCGTTAAGCTTGGTTATGCAAAATCATCGTCCCAAAACCCGCAATTTTGGGCGACTTGCATTATTTCTTGGCGGCGCGGACCAGCTTCGGCTTCACCGCGACACGCTCCTGGCGGCCATAGCTGGTGATGAAGTCGACGATGCGCGGCACGATTTCGGAACGGAAGCGCGAACCGTTGAACACGCCGTAATGGCCAACCGCCGGCTGCATGTAGTGGGCATGCCTGTCTGCCGGGATGTTGGGGCACAGATCATGCGCCGCCTTGGTCTGGCCAAGGCCCGATATGTCGTCGTTTTCGCCTTCGACCGTGAACAGCGCGACGTTGCGGATCGCCGACGGATCGATCCTGGTGCCGCGATGCGTCATCTCGCCCTTGGGCAAGGCCTGGCGAACGAAGATCGTGTCGACGGTCTGTAGATAAAACTCCGCCGTCAGGTCCATGACGGCAAGATACTCGTCGTAGAAATCGCGGTGCTTCTCGGCATTGTCGCCATCATGCTTCACCAGATGCATGAAGAAGTCCTTGTGGGCGATGATGTGGCGGTCGAGGTTCATGCTCATGAAGCCGGACAGCTGCAGGAAGCCTGGATAGACCTCGCGGCCGAAGCCCGGTACCGGCCAGGGCGCCTGCATCACTACATTGTCGCGGAACCAGTCGATGCCCTTTTCCTGCGCCAGCAGATTGACCGCGGTCGGGTTGCTGCGGGTGTCGATCGGGCCGCCCATCAAGGTCATGGTCGAGGGCACGAAGGGATCGCCCTTCGTTTCCATCAGCGCCACGGCGGCCAGCACCGGCACGGAAGGCTGGCACACCGCCATCACATGCGTGTCCGGCCCCAGCGTGTGCAGCATGTCGATGACGTAGTCGATGTAGTCGTCGAGATCGAATTGGCCGTCGGCAAGCGGCACCATGCGGGCATCGACCCAGTCGGTTATGTGCACGTCGGCATAGGGTAGCATGGCTTCGACCGTGCCGCGCAGCAGCGTCGCATAGTGGCCCGACATCGGCGCCACGATCAGAAGCTTCGGATCGGGCTTGCGTCCGGCGGGGACAGTGCGCTCGAAGCGGACGAGATTGCAGAACGGCTTCGACCAGACGGTCTTTTCAGTGACCTCGACGCTCTTCCAGTCGACCACGGTCTTGGTCAGGCCGAAGGCCGGCTTGCCGTAGCGGCGCGTGGTGCGCTCGAACAGTTCGGCCGTCGCCGCGATCGAACGGCCCCATTGCGTGTGGGAAAACGGATTGAGTGGATTGGAGTAGAACATCCGCACCGCGTCGGCATAGAGGCGCGCCGGCTGCAGGGCCGCGTGGTTCATCTCATAGAGCTGGTAGAACATCGAGAACCCCGCTGCTGCCTGCGACCGAAGGGACGACGAGCCGCGCCGAGCCCTAGATGTCTCGCGGGGAAGTTAACAACTAATTGCTGCGATGCAATACGTCACGCGGCGTGACCAATGCTTCTTTGGTTCAAGACCGTGGAAATCGGGGCCGAACGGTGCCAGCCGGCTCAGTGTGCGACTGCGAAATGTGTAGGCAATGTGTCCGGCCTATGTTGCCGGACACAGAAAACTCTAGACGCGCGCCATGCACACGGAAGTATGGCCGGAGCCGATGAAGCCGAGCTGGCCGGCCGCACCCTTCGACAGGTCGAGCACGCGTCCCTTGATGAACGGACCGCGATCGTTGATGCGCACGACGACGCTGCGGCCGTTGTTCTTGTTGGTCACCCTGAGCTTGGTGCCGAAAGGCAAGGTGCGATGCGCGGCGGTCAGCGCTGACGGGTTCATGCGCTCGCCCGATGCGGTCTTGGAGTGCAGGGCGTACCATGAGGCGCGGCCGCACTGGGCGGCGGCGGTCGCCGAAGAAGCGCCGACCATCAGGCCAGCAGCGATCGTTACCGCGACAAGCGCGGTCTGTTTTGGGTTCTTCATATTTGGGGGATGGCTCCGTTTTTGACAGACCCCAGCCGTTAGGTGCCAAATAAGGCGCGAAATGCGGCAGTCATCTGGCGGTTCCGTGGCAATGGCACACGTTTGGAGTCGCTGAGTAACAGTCTGTCAGGGATTTTCCGCCGCGCGATGATCAATCAATGATGATCTTTGTCCTGCTGCCAGGCATCCGTTTGACAAGATCGAACATTAATATCCAAGTAGAGTCCGGCACGGACGGGCCACTTCCTTCGGCTCTTTTATCGCGGCCCCGATGCTGCAGCCAATCGACTTCAAAAGGGAGATCCTGCAATGAGGCTGACGAAAAATCTGCTGGCGTTGATTGTGCTTGCCGTCGGCGCGCTGTGGTCGCTGCAAGGCATCGGCGTGGTCGGCGGCAGCTTCATGACCGGCCAGTCGCAATGGCTCTATATCGGCGTCGTCACCATGCTGGTCGGGCTGGTGGGATTGGTGTGGGCGAACCGGTAGGGGGTGAGCTTCGAAGAAAGGTCGACCCCCACTCCGTCGAGCTTCGCTCGCCACCTCTCCCCCGATCGACGGGGGAGAGGAAAGGCGCGAGCTTGCCGACCCAGGCCCCTTTCCTCTCCCTCCGGAGGGGGGAGAGGTGGCGCTGCGGAGCAGCGACGGAGTGGGGGAAGCCGCTCACCAATTGCGCCGCCGCCCCCGACAGCCTACCCGAACAGCCGGTCCAGTATCTTGCCCTCAAGCCGCGCAAGCTCGACCGAACCACGCCGCCGTGGCCGTTCCACGGGCACATCCAGATCAAGCGCGATCCGGCCTTCGCTGATCACCACGACCCGATCGGCCAGCGCGACGGCTTCGGCGACATCATGCGTGACCAGCACAGCCGTGAACTTCTGCGCGATCCAGATGCGTTCCAGAAGCTGCTGCATCTCGATGCGGGTCAGCGCGTCGAGTGCGCCGAGCGGCTCGTCGAGAGCCAGGATCTGCGGGTGGCCGACCAGCGCGCGGGCCAGCGCCACGCGCTGCTTCTGACCTCCGGACAGCACCGAAGGCCATTCGTCGGCCCGGTCAGCAAGCCCGACCTCGCCGAGAATGTCGAGCGCGCGTTGCCTTGCCTCCGCGCCGGAAGCAATCCCGGTCAGCCCGACCTCGACGTTTTTCACCACGCTGGCCCAGGGCAGGAGCCGTGGCTCCTGGAACATGAAGCGCGTGCGGCTGTGTCCTTCCTCTTCGACGCCGAATGTCAGCGATCCCGATGTCGGCCGGTCGAGCCCGGCCAGAAGCCGCAAAAGCGTGCTCTTGCCGCAGCCGCTCTTGCCGATGACGGCAAGGAACTGCCCGGCCGGCACGTCCAGATCGATGCCGTCGAGCACGGTCTTGTCGCCGAAGCGCTTGCCGGCTTGCCTGAAGGCAAAGGCCCGCTGCCCTTCGACGGAGCCGATCGGCCGCACCGGCGTGGCGACGAAGGAACGGGCTGCGGTCAGGCTGGCGGCGGTCATGGGCAATCTCTCATCCGTTCTGGAAGGCCGGATGCCAGCCGAGCGACAGCCGCTCGAGCAGGCGGGCGAGGCTGTCGGCGAGCTTGCCGAGCAGCGCGTAGATCAGGATCGACAGCACGACGACGTCGATCAGCAGGAATTCTCGCGCCTGCATGGCCATGTAGCCGAGGCCGGAACTGGCCGAGATGGTTTCGGCGACGATCAGCGTCAGCCACATGATGCCCAGGGCATAGCGCAGGCCGACGAAGATCGCCGGCAGCGCACCGGGCAGGATGACGCGGAAGAACAGGGCGCGCCGGTCCATGCCGTAGACGCGGCCCATCTCGACCAGCTGCGGGTCGACGCTCTGGATGCCGAGCAGCGTGTTGACATAGATCGGAAAGAACACGCCGAGCGCCACCAGGAACAGTTTGGCTTCCTCGTCGATGCCGAACCACAGGATGACCAGCGGGATCAGCGCCAGGTGCGGGATGTTGCGGATCATCTGCAGCGTCGTGTCGGTCAGGCCGCGGCTGAGCGTCGACAGCCCGTTGGCAAGGCCAAGCGCAAAGCCGATCGAGCCGCCGATGGCGAAGCCGGCAAGGGCGCGCGCGGTCGAAACGCCGATGTTGCGGGTCAGTTCGCCTGACAGCGTCAGCCGCCAGAAGGCTTCGGCGACCGCGCTTGGCGCCGGCAGCACGTTGGCGGGCATGACGCCGGCGCGGCTGGCAACCTCCCAGCCGGCAATAACCAGCGCCGGGAGCAGCCAGCCTATGGCATTGTTATGCAGGCGTGTGGAAAAGCTCATGACGAAGCCTGCAGGCGGTTGGCGCCATGGAAGCCGACCGAGAATTCGTTGGCGATGTTCTCATGCGCCCGCTGCCGCCTGGTGCCGAGCCCGAGTTTCGGGAACAGAAGCTCGGCGACGCGATAGGCCTCCTCGAGATGCGGATAACCCGAGCCGATGATGGTATCGATGCCGATCGCCTGGTATTCCCGGATGCGCTCGGTGATCTGTTCCGGCGTGCCGACCAGCGCCGTGCCGGCGCCGCCGCGCACCAGCCCGACACCGGCCCACAGATTGGGCGAGACGACCAGCCTGTCACGGCGTCCGCCATGCAATTGCGCCATACGGCGCTGACCGACTGAATCCATCTGGTTGAGGAAGCGCGCCTGCGCATTTTCGATCTGGGCGTCGGTGACATGGCTGATCAGCCGGTCGGCGGCGCGCCAGGCTTCGTCCTCGGTCTCGCGGACGATGAAATGCAGCCTGATGCCGAAACGCAGTTTTCTGCCGCGCAGTGCCGCTTTTGCGCGCGCCGCGGCCAGCTTCTCGGCAACCTGCGCCGGCGGCTCGCCCCAGGTCAGATACATGTCGACGAGGTCGGCGGCGAGGTCCTGGCCCGCGTCCGACGACCCACCGAAATAGAGCGGCGGCCGCTCCTGGTGCGGCAGAAGGTCGAGGCGGCCACTCTCGACGCGGTAATATTTGCCGTCGAAATCGACCCGCTGGCCCGACACCAGGCCGCGCCAGATGGTCAGGAACTCATGCGCCTGGGCATAGCGCTCGTCATGCGGCAGGAAGACGCCGTCGCCGGCGAGCTCGGTCGGGTTGCCGCCGACCACGACATTGAGCAGCAGGCGGCCATTGCTCAAGCGATCGAGGGCGGCGGTCTGGCGCGCGGCGAAAGTCGGCAGCGTGACGCCCGGCCGCAGCGCAACGAGAAACTTCAGCTTTTCGGTCAGCGTCGCGAGACCTGTCGCGGTGATCCAGGAATCCTCGCAGTTCTGACCCGTGGGCAGCAGCACGCCGGGAAAGCCGAGCCGGTCGACCGCTTGCGCGATCTCCTTGAAGTAGCCGAATTCAGGCGGCCGCTGCTGCTCCTCGGAACCGAGATAAGAACCGTCGCCATGCGTCGGGATGAACCAGAAGAAATCGAGCGGTGCGGTGCTGGCAGGCGCGGTCATGTCTGGCACAGTCACGGGCGGATCTCCTGGAGATATGGGTGCAAACGCAAATGGCGCCGGGCGTTCTCACCCGGCGCCGTCAGGGGACAAGTTAGTTGCCGGGTGCTGTCCACACCGCGTCGGAGATGCGGACCGCTTTCGGGATCAGCCCGAGCTTATAGAAGCGGTCGGCGGTGGCCTGCTGGCCGGCGATGATCTCGTCGGTGATCGGAAAGATGCCGAACTTGGTGCGGTTGGCGGCGATGATCTGCGCGTCGAGCGGCACACCCGTCACCTCATGCAGCGCCGCGGCCACCTTGTCGCGGTTCTGGTCGGCCCATTTCGCCGCCTCGCCGAGGGCCGATATCGTCGTCGTGACGGTTTCGGGGTGCGCCTTGGCGAAATCCTTGTTGGCGAGGAAATAAGTGTTGACCTTGAGCACCTCGCTGGAGCGCGCCAGCACACGCGGCTGGTAGCGCGTTTCGGCGATGGCGAAGAACGGATCCCAGACGGTCCAGGCGTCGATCTGGTCGCTGGCGAAGGCGGCGGCCGCATCCGCCGGGCTGAGATAGACCGGCGTGATCTGGTCGAAGGGAATGCCGGCCTTTTCAAGCGCTGCAACGAGCAGATTGTGCGCGCTGGTGCCCTTGCCGACACCGACGCGCTTGCCCTTGAGATCGGCGACTGACTGGATCGGCGACGCCGGCTTGACGAAGATCGCTTCGCCCTCGCCATTCGACGGCAGTGCCGCCGCATAGACGATGTTGGCGCCGGCCGACTGGCCGAAGATCGGCGGTGCGTCGCCGGTCCAGCCGACATCGATGGCGCCGACATTGAGCGCCTCGACCAGCGGCGGCCCGGCGGTGAACTCGACCCATTTGACCGTCACGCCCTTGTCTTCAAGTGCCTTTTCGATCACCTGCTGCTGCCTGGCGATCACCGGCAGGCCGGTCTTCTGATAGCCGATGCTGAGCTGCTTCAGCTCCTGCGCTGTGGCGCCGGATGACAGGACAACCGTAGCCGCCAGCAGGCCGATGCCGAAAACACGTCTCGTCAGATTGAAAGGCTTGGTCAGATTGAACATTGATCCCTCTCCTTCGCTGCGGATCGGCGCCGGGAAATGGCCTCGCCGGTTGGAAGATGGATCAGGCTAGGTAGTTCTATAAATTTAGTAGAGGAATAATTTTGCGAGATGGACTTGAAGAGCGGATTTGTTTTCTGCAGGCAGCCCCAGCTTTCGTCATTCTAGGGCGAAGCAAGGAGCGAAGCGACGCGGCGCAGACCCTAGGATCCATGCCGTGACGGTGATGCTATGCTCCGGCGGTGCAAGGAACCGAGCGCCTACCAGCCGGTTCCACGAAAGAGCTCGAACCACTCCGGATTGCCCTCTCGATCAGTTCGATCTTCCATTGTCGGGGCCGGTGCTTCAGTGATTTCTCACGTTGGATGGCGTCGGTAATGTCGAAATACTCTTCGTACCAGACAAGGCGTTGCACGCCGTAGCGACTGGTAAAACCTGAGCCTTGGCCGGACTTGTGCTCGGGTACGCGGCGGCCGAGGTCGTTGGTGACGCCGATGTAGATCGTACCGCGCTTCTGACTCGCGGTCATGTAAGCATAGCCGGTCATGGTTGAAGGGTAGCCCGCGTGAGTTGGCGTGCAAAGCGACATTTCTGATCCGCCGCATTCTTACGACCACCGTCACGGCATGGATCCTAGGGTCTGCGCCGCGTCGCTTCGCTCCTTGCTTCGCCCTGACGAAGCTTAAGTTAAGCCGTCTTCGTGACACAAGTCGTGCCCACGCCCTTCACTGCGACCAATACTGCCAGGCCCAGTAAAAACTCTCGTCGCGTGGCGGCAGGCGGTCGCGCTCGGCGTCCCGGCGGACCGGCGTTGGCGATTTCGGTTGCTGTTCTAGCGGCTGGCTTTCCCTGGTCCAGGCGAGAAGCCAGCTACCGGCTTGGGCGAACAGCACGGCGGTGGAATGGGTCATCGTCATTCTCCTGCTCCTCTGGGCTTCGATCATTCGCGGCCCGCCCACGGGACGAGCACGCGCTCGATCCTGCGGATGGTGAATTCGAGCACGAAGGCGATGGCCGCGATCACCAATATGCCCATCACCACCACGTCGGTGACGAGGAACTGGGCGGCCGACTGGATCATGAAGCCAAGCCCGCGTGTCGCCGCCACCAGTTCGGCGGCGACCAGCGTCGACCAGCCGGCGCCGAGCGCGATGCGCAGTCCGGTCAGGATCGACGGCAGCGCGCTGGGCAGAATGACGTGGCGGACCACTTGTGCTGGCGTCGCACCCAGTGAGCGCGCCGCATTGATGCGCTCCTGCGAGACGCCGCGAACGCCGGACGCGGTCGACAGCGCCACCGGCGCCAGCATGGCAATGGCGATCACCAGGATCTTCGACGGCTCGCCGATGCCGAACCAGATGATGACCAGCGGCAGGTAGGCGAGCGGCGGGATCGGCCGCAGGAATTCCAGCAGCGGATCGAAGATGCCGCGCCCGATCGTGCTGATGCCGATGGCGAGCCCAACCGGCACGCCGATGAGGATGGCGGCGACCAGCGCGGCGAAAACCCGGCCCAGGCTGGCGACCGCATGCTGCAGCAGCGTCGCATCGACGAAGCCATCACGGGCGACGGTGATGAACTTGTTCCACACGGCGGCAGGCGATGGCAGAAACACTGGCGACACCAGTTGCAGGCGGGCCGACAGCGCCCACAGCGCCAGCACCACCAGGATGGTGACAGCGCTGACCGCGCGGGCCGAAACGCCTTTGCGCTTGGGGCTGGGACGCGACCATGGCACCGACAGGCCGTCGGCCTCGTCGATCTTGTGTCCCGGTCGCTCCGTGTAGGAAGTAACGGTCATGCCGCTTCTCCTTCGAAGATCGCATCGGTCAAGTCCGCGCGGGCTTCGGAAAAAATCGGATCGGCCTTGATCGTGCGAATGGCTTCGCCAGACGCGTAGCGTCGGGAAAAACCGGGCTCGAAGCTCCGCACCACGCGGCCCGGACCGGGCGCCAGCACGACGATGCGGGTGGCCAGCACCAGCGCCTCCTCGATGCCATGCGTCACCATCAGCACGCCGACCTCGCTTGCCGTCCACAGATCGAGCAGCGTCGTCTGCATGCGTTCGCGCGTCAGCGCATCGAGCGCGCCGAGCGGTTCGTCGAGCAGCAGGAATTCGGGTTCGGCGGCGAGCGCCCGGGCCAGGCCGACGCGCTGGCGCATGCCGCCGGAAAGCTCCCAGATGCGCTTGTCGCCGGCGTCGGTGAGCTTCACCAGCGCCAGCAACTCATCGGCGCGCTGGGCCCGCTCGGCTGGCCTGACACCGCGCAGCCTGAGCGCGAAGGCAACGTTTTCGCGCGCCGTCAGCCATGGGAACAAAGCATCGTTCTGGAACACCACCGCCCGGTCCGAGCCCGGCGCGGTGATCGGCTTGCCGTCGATGGAAGCCGTACCTCGCGCCGGCGCGACAAGGCCGGCGGCGACGTTGAGCAGCGAGGTCTTGCCGCAACCGGAACGGCCGACCAGCACGACGAAATCGCCCTTGGCAACATCGATCGACACCCGTTCGACGGCAGGCTCCGCCTGGCCGTCATAGTGGATCGAGACCTTGTCCAGCACGAGATGGGGGTCGAGCACGAGATGCGCCATGGATGCCTCGCAGATTTGAAGGAAAAACGCCTGTCCCGGAACCACTCCTCGTCAGCGGTTCCGGGGCAGGCAGCACGCGGCGTCAGGGAAGGAGATCCGCGCGCGTTCGTTTGGCGTCAGGCGTTCAGTTCGAGGCAAGCGCCTCGGTGACGTATTTCGACGACACGTATTTGGAATAATCGGGAAGCACGGCGTCGATCTTGCCTTGCTCCTTGAGGAAGGCGGATGTCGCTTCCACCGCCTTGACCGTGCCGCCGCCGAGGAACTTGTCCGAAGCCTGCTCTTCGAGCGTCGGGAAGACATAGCCCTTGAGCAGCTGCGGCACCTCTTCCAGCTTGGCGCCGGTGATCTTGGCGATCGCGGCCGCCTGTGGCGACGACACCGACCAGGCGTCGGGCTTGGCGAGGAACTCGGCATAGGCGGTGCCCGTCACCTTGACGAAGTCGCGCACTGCCTCAGGGTTCTTTTCGGCGAAGTCGGTGCGCACGATCCAGGCGTCGAAGGTCGGCGCGCCCCAGGCGGCGACCTGCGAGGAATCCAGCACCACCTTGCCGGTCGTCTTGATCTGGCCGAGCGCCGGATCCCAGACATAGGCCGCGTCGATATCGCCGCGGGAAAAGGCCGCCGCGATCTCGGGTGGCCTGAGATTGAGGATCTCGACCGACTTCGGATCGACGCCCTCATGCTTCAGTGCGGCGAGCAGGCTGTAATGCGTCGTCGAGACGAAGGGCACGGCGACCTTCTTGCCGGCGAGGTCGGCGACCCCAGCGATGCCGGCGCCGTTGCGGGCAACCAGCGCTTCGGATTCGCCGATCAGGCCGACGATGAAGATGGTCTGGATCGGCAGCTCGCGGCTCGCCGCCGCCGCCAGCGGGCTCGAGCCGACATAGCCGATATCGACCGAACCGGAAGCGACCGCGGCGATGACATCGGCGCCGGAATCGAATTTGCGCCAGTCGATGGTGGCCTTCGTCGCCTTTTCATAGGCGCCGTCGGCCTGCGGCACTTTCGAGGGTTCGACCACTGTCTGGTAGCCGATGGTGATCTTGAGGTCGTCGGCAAGGGCAGGGCCGAGGAAGGCGGCGCCGGCTAGTGCGGCGGACGAGAGAAGAACAATGCGTCGCGAAATCGTGGACATGAAGGGCTCCTGAAAAGAGAGAATTGGAATGCCCCATGATAGTCAGCTAATTCTATCACTCTTGTAGAGTTAAATCCTTCCAACCAAGGCGAGCTTGTTAGAAAAAAGCTGTCGATGGTGGGGTGGCGAGGCGGATAGGGCGGCTGCAAGCGATCTCCTGGCTTGATCCAAGCCGTGACGTTGGGGGCTCGGCTACTGTCCGAAGTCTTCCGATGTCGGCGGGACAGCACCGCCTCTGGCCTGCCGGCCATCTCCCCCGCAAGGAGGGAGATCGCTGTCATCCCGGCTTTCGCCAATCGCCATCGTTGCAGGTGTTGAACCTACGGTGGATCTGCCAATCTCCCCCCTTGCGGGGGAGATGCCCGGCAGGGCAGAGGGGGGTGCTGTCCTGCCAGCGTCCGGCAAGGTTCTGCACGCACCAACGCTGGAAGGAATGGCATGACCTCGATCGCGAACGAGAATTCCTAGTCTTGCCCCTGTCAGGCAAATCCATACCCAAAAAAGCCATGGATTCGAAAACACCTTCCACAGTGCTCCAGCATAAGTATAGTATTCTTATCGACATGAGAGAGTTGGAGTCGGCGATGAGCGGCCACCACATCACCATGATCGCTCGCGGCATGGATCGGCTTTCGCCGTCGCGTCAGTCGATGCCGACCACATCCGGCCCTGGAGGACCATTTTGCCATCCCACTGCTCTCAAAGGGCATTTTTGTGCTTTCGAGGGCACAAGGTCGGGCTAAAATGGCCACAGCGGGCTTGAAAACGAAGCAAAATCAACAGTTCTCGGCTTGTACATCATGTCACTAGAATTTATGTGTCATGCGGGCTTGGACGCGGCGGCAACGCACGCCAGGCGTTTTGCAACCGATGGTTCCACGCCGTCGCATGACAGAGAAATTTTGATCTCATGCTCACGAAAAAGGGCAAGTACGGCCTCAAGGCGCTCGTCCATCTCGCGCAATTGCCGGCCGGGCAGCTTGCCTTCGTCAACGACATCGCCACCGGCAACAACATCCCGAAGAAATTTCTCGACGCCATCCTGGGCGAGTTGCGCAATGCCGGCTTCGTCCAGAGCCGCAAGGGCAAGGATGGCGGCTATCGCCTGGCGCGCCCCGCCGACGAGATCAAGGTCGGCCATGTCGTGCGCGTCCTCGACGGTCCGCTGGCGCCGATCCCCTGCGCCAGCCGCACCCAGTACCAGCGCTGTGAAGATTGCAACGAGGCGACATGCCAAGTCCGACATCTGATGCTCGAGGTCCGGCAGGCGATCGCCGAGGTGCTCGATCAGCGCAGCCTCGCGGAAATGCGCGACATCGTCCTCGACGACCTATCGGTCGCGAAGGGCATCGACGATCTGCCGGTTGCGAGGGACATCGGCGATCTGCCGGTCGCGGTGAAGGTCCAGGCCTGACACTGGCGCTGCGCAGAGCGAAGGCATGCCTATGACCGGGCGTGCCAACTCCATGATCATTGTCGGCGGCGGCGCCAGCGGCGTCGTGCTGGCCGCGCATCTCCTGAAGTCGCCCAATCCCGACCTGCGCGTCACGCTGATCGAAAGGCGCCCGCATTTCGGCCAGGGCATCGCCTATTCGACGCTGCTCTCGGCGCATGTCTTGAATGTCAGCGCCGCCGGCATGAGCGCCTATGCCGACGATCCCGGCAATTTCTGGCGCTGGCTGCAGGAGCGCGGCCTGGCAACGGCCGAGCAGGCGCCCTTCTATGCGCCGCGCAGCATCTATGCCCGTTACCTCGGCGAATTGCTCGACGAGCTGCAGGCGCGCGAAAAGCAGACCGGGCGGCTTCGGCTGATCCGCGAGGAAAGCCTCTCGATCACGCCCACCGCATCCGGTGTCGAAGTGGCGCTGGCCAACGGCACCAGCGTCGTTGCGCATCTCGCCGTGCTGGCCACCGGCCACGACGAGGAGCCGGCGCAAGGCCATGCCGTCAGGATGGGGTCGGAAGCCGACACAGCACTTCCCCCCGACGCCGGCGTCATGGTGCTGGGCACCGGCCTCAGCATGGTCGATGCCTTCCTGGCGCTCGAGCAGCGCGGCCATCGCGGCGACATCATAGCTGTGTCGCGGCGCGGCCTGTTGCCCTCGCCGCATCGCAAGGGCAATCCGATCAAGCTCGACGTCGCCGACATTCCGCTCGGCACGCAGCTCTCCTATTTCGTCGGCTGGTTCCGCGACCTGATCAAGGAAAACCAGAAGGCCGGCATCGACTGGCGCGACGTCGTCGACGGCCTGCGGCCGTTCAACCAGAAGATCTGGCAGAACTGGCCGGCTTCCGCCAAGCGCCGCTTCGTCGAGCACACCAAGGCCTGGTGGGACATCCACCGCCATCGCATGGCGCCCGAGGTCTACGCCCGCGTCACCGAAGCCGTGCGGTCCGGCCGCATCCGCCTGGTCGCCGGCCGCGTCGTCGACATCGCGCGCAACGGCGAATTCACCGTCCAGGTCCAGTCGCGCCACACGCAGCGCCTCGAGACCTTCGAGGTCGCCCGCATCTATGATTGCTCTGGTATCGTCAGGGACATCTCGACCTCGTCGAACAGCGTCGTGCGCTCGCTGGTCGACCGCGGCCTGGCACGGCCGGATCCGCTGCGCATCGGCCTCGATGTATCGGCCAAATGCGAGATCATCGCCGGCGACGGAACCGTCTCGGCCAAGATCCTCGCCGTCGGCCCGCTGACGCGCGGCACCTTCTTCGAGATCGACGCCATTCCCGATATCCGCGTGCAGTGTGCGAGGCTGAGCAAGCAGTTGTTGGGGTGAAGCAGAACCTTTGATGCCGGCGGGACAGCACCCCCCTCTGTCCTGCCGGACATCTCCCCCGCAAGGGGGGAGATTGGCAGCTTCACTTTTGGCACGTTCTCTTCAGCGTTGAAGATTGGCGAAACCGGCGGCGACATCCGATCTCCCCCCTTGCGGGGGAGATGGCCGGCAGGCCAGAGGGGGGTGTGACGGAGTGCTGCGGTAGCGTTTTGTTTGAGACCACAGCCACAACCCGGAATTTCATTCCACATCTGGCCGGTTGATTGGCACGATCTATCTTCTTTCCAACTGCAAAGGGCTGGAAAAGAGGATACGCTGCCGCTCGGCCTCGAGGCGGTCGCTTGGTCATGGAGCATCGATATGAACGAGCACGAGATCGCCGCAGCCGACGAATTGTCCCGCCTGCGTCCGCCCTATGCGTCGGTTCTCGACCTGATCGGCCAGACGCCGGTGGTCGAGCTGACCAAATTCGACACCGGCAAGTGCCGGCTGTTCATCAAGCTCGAAAGCCAGAACCCCGGCGGCTCGATCAAGGACCGCATCGCGCTGTCGATGATCGCCGCGGCTGAAAAGCAGGGCAGGCTCAGGCGTGGCGGCACCATTGTCGAGGCGACCGCCGGCAACACCGGCCTCGGCCTCGCCCAGGTCGGCATCCCCAAGGGCTACCGCATCGTGCTGGTTGTGCCCGACAAGATGTCGCGCGAAAAGATCCAGCATCTGCGCGCGCTCGGCGCCGAGGTGCGCATGACACGCTCCGATGTCGGCAAGGGCCATGCCGAATATTACCAGGACATGGCCGAGAAGATCGCGGCGGAAACGCCCGGCGCCTTCTATGCCAACCAGTTCGCCAACCCGGCCAATCCGCTGGCGCATGAAACCACCACCGGCCCGGAGATTTTCTCGCAGCTCGACGGCGATGTCGACGCCGTGGTCGTCGGCGTCGGCTCGGGCGGCACGCTGACCGGGCTCGGCCGCTACTTCGCGAAAGTGTCGCCGAAGACCGAAATGGTGCTGGCCGATCCGGTCGGCTCGGTGCTGGCGCCGCTGATCAAGACCGGCAAGATGGAAGAGGCTGGCAGCTGGACGGTGGAAGGCATCGGCGAGGATTTCGTGCCGCCCAATGCCGATCTGTCGCTGGTCAAGAAGGCCTATTCCATCCCCGACAAGCAGAGCATGCTGGCGGTCCGCGACCTCTTGTCGAAGGAAGGTATCCTCGCCGGCTCGTCCTCAGGCACGCTTTTGTCCGCCGCGCTGCGCTATTGCCGCGAGCAGACGGTGCCGAAACGCGTCGTCACCTTCGTCTGCGACAGCGGCAACAAGTATCTGTCGAAAGTGTTCGACGATTTCTGGCTGGCCGAGCAGGGGCTGGCCGAGCACGAGCAGCATGGCGATCTGCGCGACCTGGTGATGCGCTCGCACCGCACCGGCGACACCGTCTATGTCGGCCCGGACGAAAGCCTGCTCAACGCCTATGGCCGCATGCGCCGTTCCGATGTCTCGCAGCTGCCGGTGCTCGACAATGGCAAGCTCGTCGGCATCGTCGACGAAAGCGATATTCTTGCTCATGTCGACGGCCCCTATGACGGCCGCTGGGAGCGCTTCAACGGCCCGGTGCGCACGGCCATGACCTCCAATCTGCACACGCTGCAGGCCAGCCAGACGCTGGATGCGCTGCTGCCGGTGTTCGACCGCAACGAGGTCGCCATCATCTTCGACGGCGACGAATTCGTCGGCCTGATAACCCGCATCGACCTGATCAACCATCTGAGGCGCGCACGATGACCAGCAATACTCCGCCAGCCAGCCCATCTTCAGCCGGCAAGAACCGTCTGGCCTTTTCGACGCGCACCATCCATGGCGGCCAGAGCCACGACCCGCTGACAGGCGCGGTGATGGTGCCGATCTACGCCACCTCGACCTTTGCCCAGCAGTCGCCCGGCGTTCACAAGGGCTTTGAATATGCCCGCAGCCAGAACCCGACGCGCTTTGCCTTCGAGCGCGCCGTGGCCGATCTCGAAAGCGGCTCGGCCGCCTTTGCCTTCGCCTCCGGCCTGGCGGCGATCGCCACCGTGCTGGAGCTGCTCGATTCCGGCGCCCACATCGTCGCCACCGACGACATCTATGGCGGCTCGTTCCGGCTGATGGAGCGGGTGCGCAAACGCTCGGCCAATCTGCAGGTCTCGTTCGTCGACTTCACCGACCTGGCCGCCGTGGAAGCCGCGATCCGGCCCGAGACGAAAATGCTCTGGGTCGAGACGCCGACCAACCCGCTGCTGCGCATCGTAGACCTCGAAGGCGTCGCCGCCCTAGCCAAGCGCAAGGGCATTTTGTCGGTCGCCGACAATACCTTCTGCAGCCCCTATATCCAGCGGCCGCTGGAGCTCGGCATCGACATCGTGGTGCATTCGACGACCAAATATCTCAACGGCCATTCCGACATGGTCGGCGGCGTCGCCGTGGTCGGCGACAACAAGGATCTGGCCACCCAGCTGAAATTCCTGCAGAACGCCATCGGCGCCATTTCGGGTCCGTTCGACAGCTTTCTGGCGCTGCGCGGGCTGAAGACGCTGGCGCTCAGGATGGAGCGCCACTCCGCCAACGGTCTGAAGATCGCGCAATGGCTGGAAGCGCGCCGCGACATCCGCCGCGTCATCTATCCCGGCCTCGCCAGCCATCCGCAGCACGCCGTCGCCGTCCAGCAGATGCACGCCTTCGGCGGCATGATCACAGCCGTGCTCGACCGTGACCTTGCCGGCACCAAAAAGTTCCTCGAACGCACGCAACTGTTCACGCTCGCCGAAAGCCTCGGCGGGGTGGAAAGCCTGATCGAGCATCCGGCGCTGATGACGCATGGGTCCATTCCGGCCGAGAAGCGGGCCGAGATCGGCATATCGGATTCGCTGGTAAGATTGTCGGCGGGGATCGAGGATGGCGACGATCTGATCGCGGATCTGGATCAGGCGCTGGGGGGATAGGCAGCGATCCTTCACACCCCCCTCTGTCCTGCCGGACATCTCCCCCTCTAGTGGGGAGATCAGATGTCACTTCCGCTTTCGCTAATCTCGAACGTTGCAAGACGAGCGGCGCCATCGAAGCTGCCAATCTCCCTCCTTGCGGGGGAGATGGCCGGCAGGCCAGAGGGGGGTGCTGTCCCGCCGACGTCGGACCGATCTCTTCGCCGCGACAACGGTCAACGGCAAACCGCGCTTCGCGCATCGTTCAGCCAAGCCCCGTTGACCCCGAACCCCATCTGCCCGAAGTGTAGCGCCCCATGGCTACACACGCCCCACCCAAACCCACCGACACCCCGCTCACCTTCGCGGTGCTGGTGTTTCCCGGCTTTCCGATGATGGCGTTCAGCTCGGTCATCGAGCCGCTGCGTGCCGCCAATGTCCTGGCGAAAAGAGAATGCTATCGCTGGATCATCGTCGGCGGCACGAAAGGCGCGGTCGAGGCGTCGAACGGCGTCGTTATCCAGCCGGGTTTTTACGCCGAGGATGCGCCGAAGGTCGATCGCATCGTCGTCTGTTCGGGCGGCGATGCCGATCATCTCGTCGCCGAGGACGCAGCACACTGGATCCGCAAGAGCCTGCGCAACGGCGCCCATATCGGCGCGGTGGCCGATGCCGCGTTCTTCCTCGCCCGCGCTGGCCTGCTCGACGGCCATGCCTGCACCTTGCACTGGACCAGCCAGGCCGCCTTCACCGAAGCCTTCCCCAACATCGAGCTCAGGCGCGACCTCTATGTCATCGACCGCAAGCGCTTCACCTCGGCCGGCGGCGTCGGCAGCCTCGACATGATGCTGGAGATCATCACCCGCGACTACGGCGCCGAGCTTGCCGCCGGCGTCGCCGAATGGTTCGTGCACAGCCAGCTGCGCTCCAGCATCGACCGCAAGATGATGCCGCTGCGGCTGCGCACCGGCGTCCAGAACGAACTGGTGCTGTCGGCCATCGCCATCATGGAGGACGCGGTCGAGGAGCGGCTCGGCATGGCCGAGCTGACCGCGAAGCTCGGCGTCTCCTCCGACAAGCTCGAACGCTCCTTCCGCTCCGAACTCGCCATCTCGCCCAATGGCTATTACCGGCGGCTCCGGCTGAAGCGTGCCGCCGACCTTTTGGCGCATTCGACGCTCGCCGTGCGCGACGTGGCGCTGGCCTGCGGCTTCGCCTCGATGTCGAGCTTTGCCCGGGCGTTTCGCGAGGAGCACGGGCATCCGCCGAGATTGGCGAGGCGGCATTAGGGGACTTGCTAATCGCGCCGCGACGAGTTCCGTCACACCCCCCTCTGTCCTGCCGGACATCTCCCCCGCAAGGGGGGAGATTGACTGCACCTCCGCTTTCGCCAATCTCGAATGTTGCAAGAAAAGCGGCGGGATCGAAGCTGCCAATCTCCCCCCTTGCGGGGGAGATGTCCGGCAGGACAGAGGGGGGTGCTGTCCCTCTAGCGTTCGGCATTAGGCTCCAGCGGTATCCCGCACAACACCTGCGGTTTTCCGCACAATCCATCCGCCCCTCTTGCGCCATGCTCCGGCCTCGCAACCGACCCAAGGCCGTACCCCATGAGCATCGTCGTATTCGACCCTGACAGCACGCAGGACGTGGACTTCAAGGACCGCATGCGCCATCCCGCGGCGGCCGATCCGGCCGGCGGCATGTGGCTGTCGGACACCGAACCGTCCTTCATCGATGCCGATGCGCTGCGCAAGGGCCGGCTGGCGAAACTGCGCGGCTGGATGCGTGAGGCCGGCTATGGCGGCGTCGTGTTGTTCGACCCCTATAACCAGCGCTACGCCACCGGCTCGCGCAACATGTTCGGCTATTTCCTGCGCAACTCGACCCGCTATTTCTTTATCCCGACCGTTGGGCCGATCGTGCTGTTTGAGTACCCGCAGAGCTATCATGTCTCCATGGTGCTCGACACGATCGACGAGGCGCGTCCTTCCAAGCTGGTCTGGTCGTCGGTGTCCGGCCGCGACGACGAGACCGCCGGCCCCTTCGCCGACGAGATCACTGAGCTCTTGAAGCAGCATGGCGGCGGCTCGATGAAGCTCGGCCTCGACCGCTGCAGCCATCTGCAGGCGCTGGCGCTGGAAAAGCGCGGCTGCGATGTCCGCGATTGTCAGGGCGAGGTTTTGGCGGTGCGCGCGGTGAAGACGCCGGAAGAGGTCAAATGCCTGCAGGTGTCGATGGCCGGCGCCGAGGCCGCCGTCTACGCGGTGCGGGAGGCGATCAAGCCCGGCGTCTCCGAAAACGACCTGTTCGCCATCATGTATGGCGAGGTCATCCGCCAGGGCGGCGAGTTCATCGAGACGCGGCTGCTCACCTCCGGCCAGCGCACCAATCCCTGGTTCAACGAGGCCAGCGGCCGCAAGATCCGGCCCGGCGAACTGCTGGCGCTCGATACCGACACGATCGGCTGCTACGGCTATTATTCGGATTTCTCGCGCACCTTCCGCTGCGGGCCGGGCAAGCCGACGCCCTACCAGAAGTCGCTCTACCGCATGGCGCACGACCAGGTTCAGCACAACATCGGGGTCGTCAAACCCGGCATGGCGTTCCGCGAGATCGCGGAGAAGGCGTGGAAAATCCCCGACCGTTTCATCGACCAGCGCTACACCTCGGTCATGCACGGCGTCGGCATGCATGGCGAAACGCCGTTCATTGCGCACGCCATGGATTACGAGACCTATGGCCGCGATGGCCATATCGTGCCAGGCATGGTGGTGAGCGTCGAAAGCTATATCGGCGAGAAAGGCGGCCGCGAGGGCGTCAAGCTGGAGGACGAGATCCTGATCACCGACACCGGCACCGAACTCCTGTCGCGCTTTCCCTATGAGGATGAGTTTCTGGAGAAGCAGGTTTGATACGCGCAACTAACGCTCACAACAAGCGCCTCATTCCGTCGCACCCCCCTCTGTCCTGCCGGACATCTCCCCCGCAAGGGGGGAGATTGGCAGCGTCGCCTGGAGCGCTTTTTCCTGCAACTCTGACGATTGGCGAGGGCATTCGCGACGGCCGATCTCCCCCCTTGCGGGGGAGATGCCCGGCAGGGCAGAGGGGGGTGCTGTCCCACCGGCACAGGCAGGAGTCTTGGACTGCTCCGCCCGTGGATAATGAAGCAGCATGAAAACCCCCATCGCCATCAAGCGCGGCACGGTGGCCGCGATCTTCATTGACTTGCAGGAAGAGCACCGGCAGGACCCGCGCTATCTGGTCGACGGCTACGCAACGGTCCTCACCAAGGTCCAGCGCCTGCAAGCGGCGGCGCGGCAGAACAATGTGCCGCTCTACCATTGGGCCTACATCGTCGATCTCGACAGCCAGGACCGGCCGTTCCACCCGGTCGGTGAGGACGGCAAGTCGGCCTTCTCCGACAAGAGCGATCCGCTGACCGAGATCTGCCATGAGGTGGCGCCGGCCAATGGCGAGGCGCTGCTGGTCAAGGCCGAGGCCAGTGCCTTCCGTTCGGGGCCGGCGGCGCGTGACATCAAGTCTTCGGGCATCGAATGGCTGGTTGTGGCAGGTGTCTGGACCGAGGCCTGCATCGACGCGTCGGTCAAGGATGCGGTGGCCAGAGGATTTCGCGTGCTGCTGGTCAAGGATGCCTGCGGCAGCGGCAGCGCGGCCATGCACCAGACCGGCATCCTCAACCTCGCCAACCGGCTCTATGGCGGCGCCGTAACCGATACCGACGGCGCCTGCCGGCTGCTGGCGGGCGAGACCGTCACAGCCTGGCAGGTCGAGGGCTCGGTGCCGCTGCGCTTCAGTTTTGAGAATGCGGCCGCGCTCTACGCCGATCTATGACTGTCGAAAGCATGACCAGGGGCCCCTACGAAACCCGGCTCGCCCCAGAGCTCTGGGCCTATATCGACGCGGTCAACGCCTGGTATCCGCCCGAAATCATCGGCCTGCCGATCGGCAAGCAGCGCGCAGTATATGACCGGATGAGCCGGGCCTTCCACCAGGGCCGCCCGCCCGGCGTCAAGGCCAGCGATGGCCTGATCGCCGCCGCCGGCCGCGACATCCCCATCCGCCGTTACCGGTTTGCCGGCAAGGCCGCCCAGGCGATGGTGATCTACTACCACGGCGGCGGCTTCATCCTCGGCGGGCTGGAAAGCCATGACGACATCTGCGCCGAGCTCTGCGCCGGCACCGGCTTCGACGTGCTGTCGGTCGACTACCGGCTGGCGCCGGAGCATCTTCATCCCGCCGCCTTCGACGATGCGGTGGCCGCCTTCGAATGGGCGGCAGTGTCATCAGATCTGCCGCTGGTGCTGTGCGGCGAAAGCGCTGGCGGCAACCTCGCCGCCGCGGTGGCGCAGGCGACGCGCCGCCATATCAGAGCTGCGGTCGGGCAAGTGCTGATCTACCCCGAACTCGGCGGCGACGAGAGCGCCGGCTCCTACATCGAGCACGCCGAGGCGCCGCTGCTGTCGGTGGCCGACTTAGCCTTCTACCGCGACGTCCGCTCGGCCAAGCGGCAGTCGCCCGACGACCCGACCTTCTCGCCGCTGCGCGACACCGACTTCTCCGGCCTGCCGCCAACGGTGATCGTCACGGCGCAATGCGACCCGCTGTCGTCGGATGGCGAGACCTACCGCGACCGTATTGTGGCTGCCGGTGGCAAGGCCTGGTGGCACGAGGAGCCGAGGCTGGTGCACAGCTTCCTGCGCGCCCGAACGACTGTGCCGGCAGCGGCGGAGGCGTTTGCGCGGATCGTGGCGGCGGTTGCCGCGCTGGGTAAGGGTGAGTGGCCGTATTGAGTGGCTGAGGAAGGAAGGCGCCGGCGGTGAGGCGCCAATCTCCCCCCTTGCGGGGGAGATGTCCGGCAGGACAGAGGGGGGTGCTGTCCCGCTGACCTTTCAGCTAATCAGCTAAGTCCAGCCGCGCTCTCAGACCGATTTTAAATGATCTGGGGATCGAAGGTTGGCGATCCTTCACACCCCCCTCTGTCCTGCCGGACATCTCCCCCGCAAGGGGGGAGATTGGCTGTCACGTCACCCTTCGCCAATTTTCGAAGGGGAGGCCCTCGCTTGGCCCCTGCGGAACCCCGCACAATCACTGCGGAAAACCGAACACTTCCCGGCGTCACCTCGCTCTATCATTCCCCTCAGGCAATGGCGTCCCGGCGGTCGCGTCCGCCCCCGCGTCTGTCGATCGGCCGGGGCGATTTTTCTGTGCATGCCGTTGTCCCAAAACCGCTGGGCACTTTTGGGCGGCATGCATCAACAACAGGGGAACGACGATGAAATTCATGCTGACCGATCGCAAATTGCACCCGAAAGCCAAGCCCGTCGCCGACGATTTCAGGACCGGCGGCATCAACCGCCGCGAATATCTGGCCCTGATGGCCGGCCTCGGCGTCAGCGCCGCCGGCGCGCTGGCACTGGGCGGGCTCAGCACCACCCCTGCCCGCGCTGCGGAACCGAAGAAGGGCGGCGTCCTGCGCGTCGCCATGAACGTCAAGGGTTTCAAGGATCCGCGCACCTTTGACGGCGTGGAGATGTCGAATGTCGCCCGCCACTGCAACGAATATCTGGTGCGCTGGAACACCGACTTCTCCTTCGAGCCCTGGCTGCTCGAAAGCTGGGAGGCGAGCGACGACGCCAGGACGCTCACACTGCATGTGCGAAAGGGCATATCCTGGTCGAATGGCGATGCCTTCAACGCCGACGATGTCATCCACAACCTCACCCGCTGGTGCGATGCCTCGGTGCCCGGCAACTCGGTCGCCGCGCGCATGGGCGCGCTGGTCAATGCCGACACCAAGAAGGTCGTCGATGGCGGCATCGCCAAGGTCGACGACTTCACCATCAAGCTCAATTTGCCCAAACCCGACATTTCGCTGATCGCCGGCATGGCCGACTATCCCGCACTGATCATGCACCGCTCCTATGAGGGCGACGGCGACCCGCTGAAGGCGCTGGCCATCACCACCGGCCCCTGCGAGCTGGTCAGCTGGGATGCCGAGACCGGTGCCGAGGTGAAGCGCAGGGATAAGCCTTGGTGGAAGGGCGAATTCCATCTCGACGGCATCAAATGGGTCGACTACGGCTCCGACCCCAACGCCATGCTGTCGGCGTTCGAATCCGGCGAGATCGACACCGACCACGAGACCGCCTCCGATGCCGTCTCGCAGACCGAACAGATGGGGCTGATGAATTCCGAGATCGCCACCGGCTCCACCATCGTCGCCCGCTTCAATGTCGGCAATGCGCCCTATGATGACGTCAAGGTGCGCCGCGCCGCCCAGCTCGCCGTCGACAATTCCGCCGTGCTGGCGCTCGGCCTCGGCGGCCGCGGCAAGCCCGCCGACAACCACCATGTCGGTCCCATGCACCCCGAATATGCCGATATCGGCCCGGCCAGGCGCGACGTCGACCAGTCGAAGAAGCTGCTCGCCGAGGCCGGCAAGGCCGACCACGAGTTCGAGCTCATTTCCGTCGATGTCGAATGGCAAAAGAGCACCGGCGACGCCATCGGCGCGCAGATGCGCGAGGCCGGCCTGAAGATCAAGCGCACCGTGCTGCCCGCCGCCACCTTCTGGAACGACTGGAGCAAATACCCCTTCTCCTGCACCGAATGGCTCGGCCGCCCGCTCGGCGTCCAGGTGCTGGCGCTGGCGTATAAATCGGGCGCCGCCTGGAACGAAAGCGCCTACGCCAGCAAGGAGTTCGACGAGCTGCTCGACAAGGCGCTGGCGACCCCGGACGCCAGGGCGCGCAAGGAGATCATGGCCAAGATCGAGGAGAATCTGCGCGACTCCGGCATCATCATCCAACCCTACTGGCGCTCGGTCTACCGGACGTACCGCAAAGGCGTCGAAGGTTGCGAACAGCACCAGGCGCTCGAGCAGCATTTTGAGAAGGTTTGGATTGAGAGTTGAGGCTTTCCATCCTTGGGTTCCTCGCCCCCACGGGAGTGGGGGAGAGGTGGGCCGGCGAAGCCGGGACGGAGCGGGGGACGCCCTTCGCGAAACCAAAACCGTATCAAGAATGAGAGCTGGCTGACACGACAGCAACCCTTGAGAAACTACCTCCCAACGCCGCGCTGGCCCCTCTCCGTCCCGGCTTCGCCGGGCCACCTCTCCCCACTTCGTGGGGCGAGGAACCAAGCCGCGCCATCCCCGGCGCCTCCATTGCAAGGTTGGCGACTAGCGAAATCATCGGCCACCGCGTCCTTCGCCCCGTTTACGGGGAGAAGATGGCGGCAGATGAGGGGCGGCGCCAACGTTGGCCGAATTGCACCTGGGAAATGGCCGGCGCGAATGCCGGTGAGGCAGTTGCCTGAGCCCGCGCCGGCCACTGGCGAACCTGGGTCCGCCGCCCGGATTTTTTACCGTTCCGGCGATGCTCGATCAACTAGGCCGGGCGTTTGGTACGGAAGCGGACAAAGGCTCACCGCGCCGATCATGCAAGCCGAGACCACAAACAGCCCGGCGGCCACGAGCGCGGTGAGCCGCATTCACACGGCGAAGGTCTTTGGCGCACTGACCATGACCAGCGCTGCCGCAAAGCGAGGCTGAAGCCGGCAACGAAGCTTGTCGTCTTCAGGTAAAGACCAGAGAGCTCCTTCTGAGTTGGTTCTCTCCGTCCTTGTGCCAAAACTCAATCATATCAAGGTTCCGCCTTTTCCGCTCGCCAGAGTACTGGCTAATATCAAGCATATAAGCGTCATAAATTTGACCAGCCTTATCCCTAGTAGTAACTCGAGATCTAACATGATGTAAAAACTTCAAATCAACGAGCTCTTTTATCATGCCGGCGCCGCCTGTTTTCGTCTCCTTATTCACAAGAATACAGTTACAGTTGACCTTCTCGATACAGAATTTCTTCACCTCCTCAAACAAGTCATTTAAGCTCTGGGAGTCGTCATCGGAGGTGTCCCTGCGGAAGTCCTCTCGCTTAAATCCATCCAGCTCGCCGGCCGCTTTGTTAACATCTTCCGCCGAAATCCTGTCACCACGAAAACGGTCATTGCCTGCCAGGCGTTGCCTTGTGACATCGATTGAGCGCCGGACAATACTCAGAAAATCTCGCGCGACCCCACCGCTGGCCAGTACAAGCCTGTCTCTGGCTCCGTCAGATAGAATCAGCCACTTTGCTGTCGTGCTCACGGCAAAACTGATCCAAAACTTTTATCAAGAATTCCTTGGTCAGGTCATATTTCTCCAGCGTCACATCCAAATCGATCTCATCGGCGTCGTCACCCAGCTTCATGCCGATAGGTGGCTGACCAAAAAAATACCACTGAGTTCTATGCTTAATAGTCCCAATCTTGAGCCATGTGTTCGTTCCCTTCGTAATTCTATGAAAGTAGTCGACTACCTCGGCTTGATGGTCGGAACGAATATGGTACAAGTCATCAAGAAATAAGTAGCTTTGCTTTCCAGAAACGGAGGAAAGATCGGCGAAAAGTTGTTTGAAATCTATGATGCGACGGTGAAGGGTTTCGATTTTTTTTGAACTATAATTGTCGGAAATCTCCCTTTCAGTGCCTGATGACCTAGAAACTCCGCCTTCGAGGTGGAGCTGGGGCAATTCAATCGACCCCTTACCATTTGCGTTTCGTTCTTTTGTTTGCTTCGACTTTCTGACCCGCGAGACCTCCTCGGGTTCTGTCAGCAGGTGAGCTAGTTCGGCCCGCATTTGCGTCACTCGCTTAAGCAGGCCATCGACCTTGCGGGAGTCGATAGATTTCTCTCTGGGTTTCGCACCAAATAACTTTTTCCAAAACGACTGCTTCGATGCGGGGTAAACCCCAGCAGTGGAAAACCACTCTGAATAGCTATCTAGAGTTTTAATAATAATACTTATTAAAACATCTGGATAACTGTGACCCTTAAACGTCTCGAGATCAATATACGCTACGGGCATCCGATCTAAGGTCAATTCTGCGCGCAATTTATTCAGAAGACTGGATTTTCCAGAGCCTCGTCGGCCAAAGATGAAATGATGTCGCCGGGTCTTTCCCCGAGACAATGTGCCCTTGGCAGGCTCAATAAAGTATTTGACGCCTTCCTCGGTTGAACGCGTAGCCTCTTCCAATGTCGCTGCGAATTGATCAGCTCGCTCGCTCTCAATGAACGACTCTCTTTTGACCTTAGGCATGCTTCAGATCCCCCTGCAGCGTTACGCTAGCACACAGATGCTTCTGAAGTGCAATAGGTTGCGTAATGAAGGATCGAGGTGGCAAGTGAGATTGCTGTGTAACTCCGCGCTTACTCGGGACTTAGCGGCAAAATCACAAGGTTAGCGTTCACAGGGACTAAGCGGCCGGCTAGCGAGCAATACCCCACGCGCAGCCCCAGCGCCACGCTGGCGGGGGCCCCGCTGCCTCCGGTAGCTCCCCCGCTTTCGAAGCCTGCCATCGATCCACCGGATCGATGACTTGGCGCGCTTTGCGCGCCAACCGGCTTCTCAATCCCCCATCTTCAGCGCCTGGATAAACGCCTCCTGCGGAATATCCACCTTGCCGAACTGCCGCATCCGCTTCTTGCCCTCTTTCTGCTTGTCCAGCAGCTTGCGCTTGCGCGAGACGTCGCCGCCGTAGCATTTGGCGGTGACGTCCTTGCGCAGCGCCGAGATGGTTTCCCGCGCAATGACCTTGCCGCCGATGGCGGCCTGGATCGGGATCTTGAACAGATGGTTCGGGATCAGCTCCTTCAGCTTCTCGCACATCTGCCGGCCGCGCTTTTCCGCCGCCGTGCGGTGCACCAGCATGGAAAGCGCATCCACCGGCTCCTCATTGACCAGGATCGACATCTTGACCAGGTCGCCTTCCCGGTAGTCGGTCAGGTGATAGTCGAAGGAGGCGTAGCCCTTGGAGATCGACTTCAGCCGGTCGTAGAAATCGAAGACGACTTCGTTGAGCGGCAGGTCGTAGATCAGCATGGCGCGCTTGCCGACATAGGACAGGTCGGCCTGGATGCCGCGCCGGTCCTGGCAGAGCTTCAATATGCCGCCGAGATAGTCGTCCGGCGTCAGGATGGTGGCGCGAATCCACGGCTCCTCGATGGCCGAGATCTTCACCACGTCGGGCATGTCGGCCGGGTTGTGCAGTTCCTTCATCGAGCCGTCGGTTAGCGCCAGCCGGTAGACGACGCTCGGCGCGGTGGCGATCAGGTCGAGGTTGAACTCGCGCTCCAGCCGCTCCTGGATGATTTCGAGATGCAGCAGGCCAAGGAAGCCGCAGCGGTAGCCGAAGCCGAGCGCTGCGCTGGTTTCCATTTCAAAGGAGAAGCTGGCGTCGTTGAGGCGCAGCTTGCCGACCGCGGCGCGCAAATCCTCGAAATCGGCGGCGTCGACCGGGAACAGGCCGCAGAACACCACCGGCTGCGCCGGCTTGAAGCCGGGCAGCGCCTTGGCGGTGGCGCGCTTGTCCTCGGTGATGGTGTCGCCGACGCGGGTGTCGGCCACTTCCTTGATCGAGCCGGTGAAGAAGCCGAACTCGCCGGGGCCGAGCTCGTCGACATTGATGCGGGCAGGCGTGAACACGCCGGTGCGCTCGACCAGGTGTTTTGCGCCGGTCCCCATCATGCGGATGGTCTGGCCCTTTTTCAGCACGCCGTCGATGACGCGCACCAGCACGATGACGCCGAGATAGGCGTCGTACCAGCTGTCGACCAGCATCGCCTTCAGCGGCGCCGAAGCGTCGCCTTCGCGCGGCGGCGGCAACTGGTGGACGATTGCCTCCAAGACATCCGGAATGCCAAGCCCGGTCTTGGCCGAGATCAGCACGGCGTTGGAAGCGTCGATGCCGATTACCTCCTCGACCTGCTCGCGGATGCGCTCGGGCTCGGCGGCCGGCAGGTCGACCTTGTTCAGCACCACGACGATCTCGTGGTTGTTGTCGATCGCCTGGTAGACATTGGCCAGCGTCTGCGCCTCGACGCCCTGGGAGGCATCGACGACCAGCAGCGAACCCTCGCAGGCGGCGAGCGACCGCGACACTTCATAGGCGAAGTCGACGTGTCCGGGCGTGTCGATCAGGTTGAGGATATAGTCCTCGCCATTGTTGGCGTGGTACTTCAGCCGCACCGTCTGCGCCTTGATGGTGATGCCGCGCTCGCGCTCGATGTCCATCGAGTCCAGCACCTGCTCCTTCATGTCGCGCAGCTCCAGCCCGCCGGTCAGCTGGATCAGCCTGTCGGCAAGCGTGGATTTGCCATGGTCGATATGGGCGACGATGGAGAAATTGCGGATGTGGTCGAGGGGCGTGCTCATGGCGCGCGTTTAGCAGGGGTGGCTTGCCCGAGCAAGCGGCAGGCTGCCGCCGCACATGTGGCGCCGCCCGTTGCCTGGCAAGCCGTACAGGCGCTGCCGGGAAGGCAGAGCAGGCGGCTGCCGGGGCAAGCGGTGCGGGCGCTTGTCGCCTTTTCCCCCGGATTCCTCGAAAAATCGATAAATTTTAACCATGCGCGTTAGAGCATAATTTGTGATCGGCATGTTAGCCGGGGGAAATATCTGATGTAAGGACGAAGGCATGCGGGGGCTTGCAGGCAGTTTTATCGAGTCGCGGAGCGGCTCGTTCGCACCGATACTTGTTCTCGCCATGATTCCGCTGATCACCGCGATCGGCTTTTCCGTCGACTACACCTCCGCCGTCCAGACCAGGTCGACCGAGCAGGCGGCACTCGACGCCGCGATCCTGTCGATCACCACGATGGAAACGGCCTCGACGAAGCCGCAGCGCCAGGTGGTGCTCCAGGATACCTACAGAGAAAACGGCGGACAGGGCACAGCGACGCTGAACAGCTTCGACGTCAGCGCCAACGGCACCGCCACAGCGCGGGCCTCGGCAAGCTACGCCATGCCGACCGTGTTCATGCAGATCGCCCGGATCACCACGGTGCCGGTCGGTGTCTCGTCGGCGGTGAGCAAGACGCCCGCACTGGTGGAGGCCACATTCAACGTCGATCACGTTTCAGGCTACTGGAACAAGACCATGACCTTGTACG
Source organism: Mesorhizobium sp. M0491 (assembly GCF_040321265.1). NCBI lineage: Bacteria > Pseudomonadati > Pseudomonadota > Alphaproteobacteria > Hyphomicrobiales > Phyllobacteriaceae > Mesorhizobium > Mesorhizobium sp. M0491. The sequence continues at coordinate 24,388 of NZ_JAMYRE010000029.1, read as the reverse complement.
GCCTTCCCTACGGTTGGACCTCCACGACCACACCGACGGCCATGATGAAGGCCAACTATAACTACAAAGCGTATAGTTATTCCTATACGAGCGGGGGTAAGACCTATACGGCTACCGAGCCGAAAGGTTACGGGACGACAACTATTACCACGGGACCAACCAATACGCTGGTTCAGACCCAAGTGTGCACGACAGTAGGATCGGCAACCGATTTCACTGCCACTGCGGGAGTTTACAGAAGCACCGCGGTGGCAAAAAGCGGAAAGACGAGCGCCACCATCTATTTCAAGACGACGTGCGCGACCACGAATACCGCCGGAAACAGCAGTGGCGCAACAATCAACGTGAGCACGGTGGACAAGCTCTATCTGCAGATGGATGTGCCGTCCGGACCGGTCAACCCGCTCAAGTCGAACAATACAGACACGTCGAACCGGCTCTACCTCGGCGCCGGGTACAGCACCGCGGCACAAAAGGCACTGGACCCTTCCAAATACCTCCCCGTCGAGGTTGCCAGCAACACGGACGTCGACATCTTCAAAGTGGTGCCTTGCAGCCAGACCAGCGACCAGGCATGGGAAGACGGCGGCAACAATCCTCCACTGCCAGACGTCACGAACGCCGACTTCTTCTACAGCGTGACCGGCAAGTGCGAATTCAACAAGCGGCCCTCCAACACGGTGCTGACGCAGTAGACGCTGCCCCAGGCTAAACGCCCTATGGGCTTGTGAGGCTTGGCGATCCTTCACACCCCCCTCTGTCCTGCCGGACATCTCCCCCGCAAGAGGGGAGATTGGCAGCTTCGTCGGCCGCGCTCCTGTTGCGAAGCTAGTGATAGGCGAAAGCCGTGATGAGGGTCGATCTCCCTCCTTGCGGGGGAGATGGCCGGCAGGCCAGAGGGGGGTGCTGTCCCTCCGGCTTTCCCTGCGATCTCCCGAACCTTCATCACAAACCGGTGAACGCTGTAACGAAGCAGCAAGCAGCGGCGAAGTGGGGGTATCAGCGGTGCTTCCAGGCGCCGCCGCCCACGGAGCAAGCCGATGTCCCGCAAGTTCGTCACAGTGTCCAGCCTCTCAGCGCTCGCGCTGGCGGCGTCGCTCGGTGCGGCGGCGGCCCAGCCGCTCACCGTGGTCGAGCTGTTCACCAGCCAGGGCTGCTCGTCCTGCCCGCCGGCCAACGCCAATCTGATCAAGGTCAAGGACCAGCCCGGCGTGCTGGCGCTGTCGTTCAACGTCACCTACTGGGACTATCTCGGCTGGAAGGATATTTTCGGAAAACAGGAATTCACCCGGCGCCAAGTCAGTTACGAGCCGGCGCTCGGCCATGACGGGCCGTTCACGCCGCAAGTGGTGGTCAACGGCCATGCCGATGTCGTCGGCGCCGCACCCGGCGAGATCGAAAAGCTGATCTCGGCGAGCGGCCGGATAAGAGGCCCGGCACTGTCGCTCGATGGCGGCAAGATCAGCATCGGCGCCGGCGCCGCACCTGGCGGCCACGCCGATGTCTGGCTGGTGCGCTATGCCAAGGGCGTCGTCGAGGTGCCGGTGGCGCGCGGCGAAAACACCGGCCGCACCTTGCCGCACGCCAATGTCGTGCATGCGCTCAAAAACCTCGGCAGCTGGACCGGCGCGGCCACGACGTATCCGCTGCCCGCCGCATCCGGCGGCCTGAGCACCGCCGTGCTCGTGCAGTCGCCCGGTGGCGGACCGATCCTGGCTGCCGCGACCGACTAGATCGCGCTTCGGCAAGAGATTGCGCACCGCCGCATGGAGCGGCGCCGCATAGCACGGCCGCCAAGAGGGCGCGCCTTCACGACCAACCCCAAGGAGACCATTATGACCACTTCCCGCCTGACGCTGCCGGCGCTCGCTCTCGCTTTGTGCTCGACGGCGCTGTTTGCCGGCGGCATCGCCCGTGCCGACGACGCGACCAACGCGATGAAGCCGGCTGCAAATGCCATGAAACCGGCCGCGGATGCGATGAAGCCTGCAACCGATGCGATGAAGCCAGGCGATCCGATGGCCACCAATTCCATGAAGCCGGCCGCCGACGCCATGAAGCCGGCAACGGATGCGATGGCGCCGGCCAAGTAAAGGTGGTGCTGTTTCCGGCTTCGGTCCCGCGGGTCCGTATCCGGATGCACGTGAAAGTGAGGCTTCGGCCGCAACTCGCCCGTCGCATGATCGTATCTTATCCAATAGACTCCACATGATGGACGTCACAGGAGCTCAAGCCATGACCGACATTCAAAAACCAGTCACCAGACAATCGTCGAACGTCTTCCGCAGCGCGCTCGCCGCCCTGGCACTTGCCGCAGCGGGCGCCGCCTTCTGGCTGACGCCGGCGGTTTCGGCCGAGGACGCGGTGAAGATCCCGCCGCCGGCAATCGACGAGAAGGCGGCCACCGGCACTGAAAAGGCAATCTTCGCCGGCGGCTGCTTCTGGGGCGTGCAGGGCGTCTTCCAGCACGTCAAGGGCGTCACCAAGGCCGTCTCCGGCTACACCGGCGGCGACAGGGACACCGCCGTCTACGAGACGGTCGGCTCAGGCCGCACCGGGCATGCCGAATCCGTCGAGATCACCTACGATCCGTCTGAGATCACCTATGGCCAGTTGCTGCAGGTGTATTTTTCGGTCGCCCACAACCCGACCCAGCTGAATTTCCAGGGTCCGGACTCCGGCACGCAATACCGCTCGACGATTTTCACCGAAAACGATGCACAGAGGAAGATCGCGCAAAGCTACATCGCCCAGCTCGACCAGGCCAAGGTGTTCCCGGAGCCGATCGTCACCACGCTGGAAACCGGCAAGACCTTCTATCCGGCCGAGAATTACCATCAGGATTTCCTGACGCTGAACCCGACCTATCCCTACATCGTCTACAACGACCTGCCCAAGGTGGCGAACTTGAAGGCACTGTTCCCGACGCTCTACAGCGAAAAGCCCGTGCTGGTGCTGTCGGCGAGCAATTGAGTCGAGCGCGAGAAGCGGGGGCGGGTGTGCGAAGGGCGGCGACGCCCTCCTTTCCGTCGTCATCCTAGGGCGGAGCAAGGAGCGAAGCGACGCAGCGCAGACCCTAGGATCCATGCCGCGACGTTGGGCGTAGAATGCAACGGGGCGGGATGGCTGCCCGGCAGATCGCCAGCTATCTTCGCGCGATGACAGGCTACGTTTACATGACCGCTAGCCAAAAGCGTGGCACGATCTACATCGGTGTCACCAATGACCTCGGCCGCCGCATGCCGGAACACAAATCCGGCCAAGGCGCAGGGTTCACCAGCCGCTACGGCGTGCAGCGGCTGGTCTGGTATGAGGAATTTTTCGACATCACTGATGCCATCCAGCGCGAGAAATCACTGAAGCGCTGGCCTCGCCAATGGAAGATCGACCTGATCGAAAAAGCGAATCCGGAGTGGTTCAAGCTTTTTCGCGGGACGGGGTGGTAGGCGCACCGTTTCTTGCACCGTCGGATCACTGCACCACCGTTACGGCATGGATCCTAGGGTCTGCGCTGCGTCGCTTCGCTCCTTGCTCCGCCCTAGGATGACAAAGGCACGGTAGCCGCTGCCACCTTCACCCCCACTGACCCACCTCAATCATAAGTCAAATCCGTCGCCTTGCCGCCGAACACCCGGTAGGCATAGAACGAATAGAAGATGATGACCGGCAGCACGACCACGGTGCCGGCCAGAATGATGGCCAGGCTCTCCGGCGCGGAAGCCGCCTGCCAGATGGTCAGGCGATCCGGCACCACGAACGGGTAGAACGACCAGGCGAGGCCGGCAAAGCCGAGCGCGAAGATGGCGGCCAGCGTCAGGAACGGCATCAACGAATGGCGGTCGTCGGGCTTCGGCAGATGGAAGGTCTGCCGCCACAGCCACAGGAACAAAAGCGCCGACAGGATCGGCAGCGGCGACAGATAAAGCATTTCCGGCCAGACGAACCATTTGTCGAAGATACGCGGGCTGGCGAAGGGCGTCGCCAGCGACACCGCCGCCATGCCGAGCGCGGTTAGCACCAGCGCGGTGCGCAGCCAGCGCACGGCCTTCCTCTGCAACTCGCCTTCAGTCTTGTAGATCACCCAGGCGGCGCCCATCGCCGCATAGGCCGCGGCAAGGCAGAACGCCACCAGCACGCCGAACGCCACGCCGCCGAGGCCGACATCGAGGCCCAGCACATAGACGCCCAGCATATAGCCCTGCGCCAGCGATGCGATGATGGAGCCGAGGAAGAAAATACGGTTCCAGCGGTGCTTGCGCTCGGTCGGCACCTTGGCGCGGAAATCGAAGGCGACGCCGCGCAGGATCAGCCCGAGCAAAAGCACGAAGACCGGAATGTAGAGCGCCGTCAGGATGACGCCATGCGCCAGCGGGAAGGCGACCAGCAGCAGGCCGACGGCCAGCACCAGCCAGGTTTCGTTGGCGTCCCAGAACGGGCCGATCGCGGCAATCATCGTATCCTGTTCGGTGTCTTCAGCGGCGGCGAACAGAATGCCGATGCCGAGATCGAAACCGTCGAGAATGACGTAGATCAGGATGGCGAGGCCCATCAGGCCGGCGAAGATCAAGGGGAGCGCGGTTGGCCAGTCGAAGCTCATTTTCTTCTCCTACTCGCCAGCCGCCGGCTGCGACATGGCGGCGTTCATGACGCCCGGCAGCGGCGATGAATCGCCGTCCTTCGCCGCCTTCAGCGCCAGGTGCACCAGCACGCCGAGATAGGCGATCAGCAACAGCACATAGAGAACGAGGTATATGGCGAGCGTCAGCGCGACATGGCTGCCGGCCACCGGGCCGACCGCGTCGGCGGTTTTCAGCACGCCGGTCACCAGCCAGGGCTGGCGGCCGATTTCGGTGGTGTACCAGCCGGCCAGCGTCGCCAGCCAGCCCGACAGCGCCATCGGCACCATCAGCATGGCCAGCGGCTTGGGCAGGCTGTGCCGGCGCTTGAGGAAGAAGGCCGCCGACCATGAGACGAGCAGCATCAATATGCCCGTGCCGACCATGATGCGGAAACCCCAGAACACCGGAAAGACCGGCGGATGATTGCCGGCATAGTCGTTCAACCCCGGCACCACGCCGCTGGTCGAGTGCCGCAGCACCAGGCTGGCGCCATCGGGAATGGCGATCTCGAATTTGTTCTCCCTGGCTGCCTCGTCGGGCAGCGCGAAGAGCACCAGCGGCACGTTGGGGCCGGTGTTCCAGTTGGCCTCCATGGCGGCGATCTTCTGCGGCTGATGCTCCAGCGTGTTCAGCCCATGCTGGTCGCCGGCGAAGATCTGGATCGGGATCAGGGTCGCCGCCGTGAAGACGCCGGTGCGCAGCGCCTTCCACATCGATTCCGAGCGGTCGCCGGTGAGATAGCGCAGCGCCGACAGGCCAGCGATCAGGAACGACACCGTCAGCCCCGACGCCAGCAGCATGTGGGTCAGCCTGTAAGGCATTGACGGGTTGAAGATGATTGCCCACCAGTCGACCGCATGCGCCACGCCGTCGCGCATCTCGAAGCCGGCCGGCGTCTGCATCCAGGAATTGAGCGCGATGATCCAGAATGCCGAGACGGTGGTGCCGCCGGCGACCAGCACCGTCGCCAGCGTGTGGATGCGGTTGGAGACGCGGCGGAAGCCGAACAGCATGATGCCGAGGAAGGCCGCTTCGAGGAAGAAGGCGGTGAGGATTTCGTAGGCCAGCAGCGGCCCGGCGATGTTGCCGACCTTTTCCATGTAGCCCGGCCAGTTGGTGCCGAACTGGAAGCTCATGGTGACGCCCGAAACCACGCCCATGGCAAAGGACAGCGCGAAAACCTTCACCCAGGTGAAATAGGCGCGCATCCAAGCGGAATCGTTGGTCGCGTTGTAGCGCAGCTTGAAGAACAGCAGCACCCAACCCAGCGCAATGGTGATCGTCGGAAATAGAATATGGAATGAAATATTCGTGCCGAACTGGATACGCGAAAGTATGAGCGGGTCCATGATGGGCTCCGGCTGCTGCAAATACTCGCGAAGGATAGGCCCGAAGCGAGTTCACGTCAAAGCGGCGTCCTGCCGCGAGGCTGAACGCCACAGGACAATTTTGCCGGTTGCGTGCCGCGCAACTCCGGGCCTGTGCGCCGCACCTGCAACGGCCGGCCGGCACGATTGTCGAGAACTGTCAGCAGGGCATTGACTTGCGGTTGCAAGCACCGACATTCGTCCTATATCAGGGGACCTCTTTCAAGCAGCCGTTTTCATCCATGCCTTCCATCCTGTCCATTTCCGGGGTCTCCAAGACCTACGCAACCGGTTTCACCGCGCTCAAGGAAGTCAATCTCGACATTCAGCGCGGCGAAATCTTCGCGCTGCTTGGACCCAATGGCGCCGGCAAGACGACGCTGATCTCGATCGTCTGCGGCATCGTCAACCGTTCGTCGGGCACGGTCACCGTCGACGGCCACGACATCAACAAGGATTATCGCGCCGCGCGCGGTCTGATCGGGCTGGTGCCGCAGGAACTGACCATCGACGCCTTCGAGAGCGTCTGGGCGACGGTCAATTACAGCCGTGGCCTGTTCGGCAAGCCGGCCAACCCCGGCTTTGTCGAGAAGGTGCTGCGCGACCTGTCGCTGTGGGACAAGAAGGACGCCAAGGCGATCACCTTGTCGGGCGGCATGAAGCGCCGGCTGATGATCGCCAAGGCGCTGTCGCATGAGCCGCGCATCCTATTCCTCGACGAGCCGACCGCCGGCGTCGACGTCGAGCTGCGCCAGGACATGTGGGCGATGGTGCGCCGGCTGCGCGAGGACGGCGTCACCATCATCCTCACCACGCACTATATCGAGGAAGCCGAGGCGATGGCCGACCGCGTCGGCGTCATCAATCGCGGCGAGATCATCCTGGTCGAGAACAAGGCCGAACTGATGCGCAAGCTCGGCCGCAAGCGGCTGGTGCTGGAACTGCGCAATCCGCTGACGGCCGTTCCCGAGGCGCTCTCGCGCTATGCGCTGGAATTGTCGCCGGATGGCGGGCAGCTGACCTACACCTATGACAATCAGGCCGAGAGGCCCGGCGTCGCCTCGTTGATGCGCGATCTCGAGGCCGGCGGCATCCAGTTCCGCGATATCGACACGCAAAACTCTTCGCTCGAGGAGATCTTCGTCAATCTGGTGAGGAGGGAGCCATGAACCTGCGCGCCGCCATGAACCTTCGCGCAGTATGGGCGATCTACCGGATGGAAATGGCCCGTGCTTTCCGCACCGTGCTGCAGAGCATCGTCTCGCCGGTCATCTCGACGTCGCTGTATTTCGTCGTCTTCGGCTCGGCCATCGGCTCGCGCATCACCGAGATCGACGGCATCAGCTACGGTGCCTTCATCGTGCCGGGTCTGATCATGCTGTCGCTGTTGACGCAGTCGATCTCCAACGCCTCCTTTGCCATCTATTTCCCGAAATTCGTCGGCTCGATCTACGAGCTTCTGTCGGCGCCGGTCTCCTATCTGGAGATCGTCATCGCCTATGTCGGCGGCGCCGCGACCAAATCGATCATCCTCGGCCTGATCATCCTGGCCACCGCCTCGCTGTTCGTACCGCTCACCATCCTGCATCCGTTCTGGATGCTCGCTTTCCTGGTGCTGACGGCGGTGACCTTCAGCCTGTTCGGCTTCATCATCGGCATCTGGGCGAAGAGTTTCGAGCAGCTGCAGCTGGTGCCGCTGTTGATCATCACGCCGCTGACCTTCCTCGGCGGCAGCTTCTATTCGATCAACATGCTGCCCGAGATCTGGCGCACGGTGACGCTGTTCAACCCGGTCGTCTATTTGATCAGCGGCTTCCGCTGGAGCTTCTACGGCAAGTCCGACGTTTCGGTCGGCGTCAGCCTCGGCATGACGGTCGTCTTCCTGCTGGTCTGCATAAGCATCGTCGCCTGGATCTTCAGGACCGGTTATCGGCTGAGGAATTGAGCGGCGAAAGTACAGGTCTGTTGAGATTCAGGTCAGGCCGAGACGAAAATGGTGGATTCCGAGAACCGGAGCGGAGCGTACTTTTCGTACGTGAGCACCGGAAGCGCAGGAAGCCGCCATTTGCAGGCCGGCATCACCTGAATATCAGCAGACCTAGATCGCCTTGACCAGCCGCAGCAGCCCCAGCATCTCGACATACGTTCCCTTGCGGAAGGCGATATAGACCGGCTCTTCGACGCCGTGGAAGCGGCGCTTGAAGGCCGCCTGGCCCTGCAGGTTGAACCTGCGGCGGTTGACCCAGGGCGAAGAATAGGCGCGCTGGAAGGCATTGCGCCAGAAATCGCTTTCGGCAAATCCGCTCGGACCCACATCGACGAGCGGCGACAGGCCGAGCGTGACCACCGAGATGCCCTCTTCGCGAAAACGGTCGACGGCGAATTTGGTCAGGCCGACCTCGGCATGCGGTGAGGCGTCGAGATGCTTGCGCTTGAAGGCGGTGGTGTAGCCGATGACCTTGCCGTCGGCAAACAACGGGTCGAAGTCGAGCAAAGCGACCAGTTCGCCATCGGGACCGTGCAGGACGAAACGGCGCATGTCGGTGCCGAGATGGTCGGCGAAATGGCGGTTGAGAAAGCCCATCTCCCAGCGCTTGACGATGCGGTCGCCGCGCCAGTTTTCCGAAAGCCGGGCGATCTCGTCGAGGTAGATGGTGCGCTTGTCCTCTTCGAACGAAAAGCCTTTCTTCAGCAGCCAGCGCTCGGAGTAGCGCACGGTCTCGTTGCGCTTCCCGGAAAAATCATGCTCGGGCAGGGCGAGGCGGGTGTCGATGCCGAGGCGATTGACCTTGTAGCCAAGGCCGGCCAGCACGCATGCGGTGTCCTCGCCGACCTGCACGAACCATGGGCTGCCGGCGGTCTCGACGAAGCGCTTGATGTAATCGGCCCGACGCGCCGGAGCCGCCACCGGGTCGCCGAGCGCGAAATGGTGCTTCATCTTGGTACCGAAGGCGATGTAGCCATCGGCGTCGCCGAAATAGGAAAGCTTGCCTTGCACGGCGGTGGAATAGGCGAGCGAGAAGTCGCCATAGCGGCGCACCAGTGCCAGGCGTTCGACATGGGTCAGCGCCTGCCGCTCGACCTCGGGCGCGGCAGCCTCAAGGATCTTGTCGAAATGGAACCGCAAGGAGGGCATGGTCGAGATTCCGCGTGCCGCCTACAGCGCCGGCCGTCCAGGACGCGCCAAGGTGCTGTAACACTTTGATTCTGCGCATGACTCGAAAATCGGACTCGATTTCGGACATGCGCGTGGGGGATAACCGAGACCCGCCAGCCACCCAAGGCCTCGAATCAATCACATTGCCGCGACCTGATTACCGTTGATATCGCGCATATGCCATATAGAGCGCAACCGCGGCCCGGCGTGTGGCTCTAAATCGCATCGCTCGAAATTCGGCCGCGGTTTGCTGCAGGGATCCTGCGCGCGATCAAACGGTTACAGCGTCCTGCGAGCCTTGCGGCGGGACGTCCAATGGGATTCGAGTGAATGACGGATACGACAATCAGATCGGTTGCGGATCTGCCGGCCATGGTCGAGCCGGCAATCGTCGTCGGCGCCGGTGCTGCTGGGCTGGCCGCCGCGCATGCCTTGATGAACGCCGGCGTGCCGACGGCGATCCTGGAAAAGGAAAGCCGGCTGGCCGAGCCCTGGCACCGGCGCCACCAGCAATTGCATCTCAACACCCATCGCGATCTTTCTTCGCTGCCTGGTCTCGCCTTTCCCCCTGGCACGCCCGCCTTTCCGCAAAGGATGGTCGTCATCCGCCACATGAACGATTTCCAGAAGGAGAACCGGCTGCCGGTGCAGTTTGGCGTCGCGGTCGAAGAGATCACCTTCAAGGGCGATCACTGGGCATTGCGCACCAGCGCCGGACTGCGCTTCGCCCGCAATGTCGTCATCGCCACCGGCCGCGACAGGCAGCCATTCACCCCCGAATGGAAAGGCATGAAGGATTTCGTCGGGCGCATCATCCATTCGGCGGATTTCGGTGACGCGCAAGCCTATGCGGGCCAAAGAGTGCTGGTCGTCGGCGCCGGCAATTCGGGTTTCGACGCGCTCAATCATCTGGCCGGCATAGACACGGCCGCCATCTGGCTGTCGGCCCGCAGCGGCCCCGCTTTGCTGCCCAAGCGGATTGCCAAGATCGCCGTGCATAGGCTTTCGCCGCTCATGGCGCGCCTGCCTTTGCGGATCGCCGATGCCGTGATGGCGGCAACGCAGCGGCTGGTTTTCGGCGACCTGACCAAATTCGGCCTGCCGCCCGCGCCTGCGGGCGGCGCCAGCCGCCTGACCTCGGACTATACCGCGATCGCCGCCGATGACGGCGCCGTCGGCGCCATCAAGGCCGGCAAGATCACCGTCGTGCCGGGCATACGGGAATTCACCCGCGATGGCGTGATCCTGGCCAATGGCAGCCTGATCTATCCCGACATCGTCATTGCCGCGACAGGCTACCGCACCGGGCTGGAGCCCATGGTCGGCAAGCTCGGCGTGCTCGACGCCAAGGGCGTTCCGCTCTTCAACGGTGGCCAAGCCGATCCAAAATTGCCCGGTCTGTGGTTCACCGGCATGCGGCCAAGCATTCGCGGCTGCTTCGCCAATGCCGGCATCCTGGCCAAGGCGATCGCCAAACGAATTGCAAGGTCGGCCCCGCACCAATCCAGCGCATCACGCTGATTTCGGTTCCAGCCGCCGGAAACCGACGGCTTCCATCAGCATGTCTTCTTCCACCATGCCGGCATTGTGCAGGGCGAGCAGGTTAAGCGCGATTTCCCGCGCGTCGGCGGAATCGGGATGTGCCTCGCGCCGCCGGCAGGCCTCGTCGAACACGCGCTGCAGCTTGGCGATATCGGCTGGCTTGAGCAAGCCACGGTCATAGACAGACTTCGACATGGCGATCTCCTGATAAAGACCTAGAGCGCCACGTTTAAATTGCCAATCTTTCCCGAGGCTTGACCGACTTCCCCCGTCGCCTCGTCATCCTGGGGCGGAGCAAGGAGCGAAGCGACGCGGCGCAGACCTCTGGAGCTGCTCCGCAGCCCAAGGGATACATGCCGCGGCTTCAAGGCGCAGCAGCGGCGCAAATTCTGCTCCGCTGCTGCCCATGCGAGTGGGCAATCAGACCGCGATCTTGCCGCCGCCTTGTCTGGTGATGGCGACCACCGACGGCCGCACCGGCATGTCGGGCTTGAAGTCGGGCCAGCGCGTCGACAGGTCCTCATAGTAAGAGGGGCGCCCGAACGCTTCCCAGTCCTCTCCGCCGTCGCCCGGATGCTGGACGGCGACGAAGGCGGTCTGGTCGTCGGGCGCAAACAGCGGACCGCACATCTCGGCGCCGATCGGCACGCGGAAGAACAGTTTCGAGGTCGCCCGCGCCGCCCCCTCGGTGTCCACTGCCCACAGGCCATCGGTGCGGCCGGTGGCTTTCGGCCCCTGTCCGTCGGTCGCGACCCAGAGACGCCCGGCCGAATCGACCGCGCAATTGTCGGGCATGCCGAACCAGCCATTGGCCGTCGTTGCTGTCGAGAAGGTGGCGCCGACATCGGCGACCGCCGGATCGCCGCATTTCAGCAGCACTTCCCACTTGCCCTTGGCGGCGGTGAAATCGCCGCCGTCCTCGGCGATTTCGATGATGTGGCCGAAGGCGTTTTCGGCGCGCGGGTTGGCAGCATCGACCTGGTCGGCCTTGCGCTTCGAATTGTTGGTCAGCATGACATAGACCTTGCCGTTGACGCCATTGGGCTGGACATCTTCCGGGCGGTCCATCTTGGTGGCGCCGAGCAGGTCGGCGGCGCGGCGCGTCTCGATCAGCACGTCGGCCTGGCTGGCAAAACCGTTTTCAGCCGTCAGCGGCCCCTGGCCGAAGACGATCGGCAGCCATTCGACCGTGCCGTCTTCGGCGAACTTGGCGACATGCAGCGTGCCATCGTCGAGCAGGTCCTTGTTGGCGGCACGATCGTTCGGATTGAACGCGGCCCTGGTCACGAACTTGTAGACATAGTCGAAGCGCTCGTCGTCACCGAGATAGAAGACGACGCGGCCGTCCTTGGCGACGATCGATTCGGCGCCCTCATGCTTGAAGCGGCCCATGGCGGTGCGCTTCCTCGGCGTCGAGGTCGGGTCGTTGACATCGACCTCGACGATCCAGCCGAAGCGGTTGGCTTCGTTGGGTTCCTTGGCGAGGTCGAAACGCTCGTAATGCGCCGCCCATTCATAGGCGCCTTCGGGAATGCCGAGACGCTTGTAGTTCGCGGCTTCCTTGTGGCCTTCCGGCAGCTCGCCGGAAAAATAGCCATGGATGTTCTCCTCGGCCATCACATAGGTGCCCCAGGGCGTGACGCCGCCGGCGCAATTGTTGAACGTGCCGAACACCTTGGTGCCGGACGGATCGGCATTGGTCTTGACGCGGTCATGGCCGGCAACCGGGCCGGACAGCGCCATTTCGGTGTTGGAGGTGATGCGGCGGTTGAGCTTGCCGTCGCGCACCACCTGCCATTTGCCACCATCCTTGCGGATCTCGACGATGGTGCCGCCATGGGCGGCCATCTCGACATCGACCTGCTCCTTCGAGAGGGGTGCGACTTCTGCCGACTTCTTGCCGTCCTTTTCGACGATCTTCACGATGCCCGGGAACATCAGATGCGGATTGGTGTATTCGTGGTTGACCACCAGCAGGCCATGTTCGGCCGAGCCGTCGATCGGGATGTAGCCGACATAGTCATTGTTGTAGCCGAACTGTTTCGCCTGGGCCTCGGCCGACTGTTTCGTCGGGTCGAAGTCGGGCGAATCGGCAAACAACGGATCGCCCCAGCGCAGCAGGACATCGGCATCGTAACCCGACGCGACATGGTGCTTGTCGTCGATGCCGGCCTCGAGTTCGTCGAACGCGAAGGCCGAGCCTCCCGCTGCCCTGGCCTCGTCGGCGCTGATCAGCGCCAGCGGGCTGACGGTGGCGGCGATGGCCGAGACGGCCAGCGAGCCCTTGAGGAAGCCGCGGCGCGAGAACCGCGCGGCGATGATCTCGCCCATGGTGCGGTTGTCGGAGGCGTTGATCGCCGGGCCGTCGTTTTCCTCGAGCAGGCTGGTGCGGAATCGGGTGTCGGGGGAGCGAAGGTCAGTCATCGTGGCTTGCCTCTGGCTGTCGGGTGGCTGGAGCGTGGGGTACCTGTTGACCCCCTTATAATCGCCGGGTCACATTTTCGTGACATCGGGAGACGTTTCAGACGCGACAGGCATTGCGCGCAGCGCTGGCTCAGCATTCCCGAAGGCCGTGAGCTGCTCCGGAATCGTCTTTCGAGAGGAAGGAGACCTTCGGCGGCATGTTTCGCGCGCATCTTACAACGGCGCATGACGTCAGTCGTTGCCAACGGATCAACGGACAAAGCCGGCTCGACAAGTCACCTCCGCCGCCCCCGGCGGAGGTGACTTGATGTTCGGCGTCTGCCGTCGTCAGGCGTCGGGAAAGCGAGTCTCCCGTTTAGCGATGGCGGTCGCGGCGCCGTTCATGCAAAGCTAATGTAGCATAGGCTTGGGACTTTAGTCCAATCTTGCGCTTGCAAAGGTCCTAGTTGACAACCGCAACGGTCGGAGGTCGCTTCCGGGCGCCGCGTCTTTCGGCAATGTTGTTGCACTGCAACGTTGGGGTGGGGCGCGCCGGGCTCAGTCGTCGGAGATCAAAATGCACAGATCGGTCACGACCCGTTGTTGCCGGCTGGCGCTCAAATCGGCAGCGGCGCTGGCGTTGACGATTGCTCCCTACCAAATTGTCCTGGACGGCTCCGTTTCCGGCATCCAGACCGCCAGCGCATACGCCGGCAAAGGTGGCGGCGGCAACGGTGGTGGTGGGGGCGGAGGCAACAGTGGGGGCGGCAACGGCGGCAATTCCGGCGGAGGCAATAGCGGGAACAGCGGCAATAGCGGCAACGGCAATGGGAATGGCAACAGCGGCAAATCAGGATCCAATCAGGGTAAGAGCGGGAGCCATGTCAATGCAAAGACCGGTGACAAGGTCGACGTGACCGGCAACAAGATCACGGTCCGGCACCCCGACGGCATAACGGAAAAGCTCGAGAACGGTCGTTTCAGCATGAAGGACGCGCTCGGTCGCACGATCATCGACCGCCAGGCTACCCCGGCCGATGCCAATCGTCTCAAGGCCTTGTGAAGCTGGCCAACAGGCAACGGTCAGCTTTGCACGTCACCTCCGCCGCCCCCCGGCGGAGGTGACCTCGTTTTTGGCCAGCGTCCCGGTTTTCGGCACCGCAATGGCTGCAGTCCCGAGGCGCGACGTGCTTTTGCGCAATCCGGGACGGGAAACCGTTGCGCATTTCCCCGTACCTGGCCTGGAGCAATTCTAGGAAAAGTGTGAAGCGGTTTTCCGTCTAGAATCGCGTCAAAACAAAGAATTAGAGCAGCTCGCCGTTCCGTGAAACGGTGAAATGCTCTAAGAAGGCCTGTCGCGGTCGCGCAACTCACGCATCATCAAGGCCGCTTCGGTGCGGTTTCGCACATTGAGCTTCGACAGCACCCCGGTCATGTGGTGCTTGACGGTCTTCTCCTGCAGTTCAAGCCGCAAGGCGACTTCCTTGTTGCTCAGCCCCTCCGCCACCAGCCGCAGGATTTCCGTCTGCCGATCGGTGAGCTGCCGCAGCCGTTCCGCAATGCCGTCGGTCGGCTGCTGGGACTGGAGATCCGAAAGCAGCCGGGCCGACAGCGTCGGCGACAGATAGCTTTCGCCGGCTGCAACATTGCGCAGGATGTCGGCGAGCCCGCGCGACCCGACGCCTTTGAGGACATAGCCATTCACCCCTGCGTTCAGCGCCTTTGTCACATCGGCATTGGCCTCCGAAACGGTCAGCATGACGATCTTCTGGGCGGGATGGCTGGCGAGGATGCTTGCGACCGCGGTCAGCCCGCCGCCCGGCATGGAGATATCGAGCAGCAAGATGTCGGGCCGCACCGTCGTGGCGAGGCGTTCGGCATCCTGCGCCGTGGCGCCCTCGCCAACCATCTCGAAGCCCCCGATCTCCGACAGGCTGCGCGTCACACCTTCGCGAAAGAGGGGATGATCGTCGACAATGGCGATGCGGATGGTACCAGTCATGCTTGCTCCTCGACCGACAGACGGATCACCAAACGCGTACCTTGCGGCCCGGTCAAGGTTTCGAACTGTCCGCCAATGCTTTCGACCCGCTCCCTGAGGCCGGCGAGGCCGAGACCCTCGACCCGTGCCGCCGGATCGAAACCCGGCCCGCCGTCCGACACTTCGACAAAAAGCCTGCCACCTTTCATCCCGGCGCTCACTGCCTGATCCTTGCCTAGCCCGTGGCGATAGGCGTTGTTCAGCCCTTCCTGAACGAAACGATAGATGCTGATCTTCTCGGAAGCGCCGGGTTCCGGCAACTGTCCGGCCAGCGTCAGCGTCACCGACGTTCCCGTCCTCTGCTCGTGTTCCTTGACGGCCAGCCGCAGAATGTCGTTTGCGGCAGCCGTCTCGATCTGCGGAAGGACAAGGCCGGTGCAGATGCCGCGTATTTCACGCATCGCATCCTCCAGTGTCTTGCGGATCATCGCGACCTCGGTCGAACGGCTTACGCCCGAATGGCCATCGCTGGAAAATATCGGACTATCCATGCGCAGCGCCGCCAGGGCCACGAGTTGGGCCGGGCCGTCATGGAGGTCGGCGCCGATACGGCGCAGATATCTTTCGTTGAGCGCGGTGGCGCGGCGAGAGGCCCGTTGCACGCGCAGTCGCAAGGCACTGTTTTGCGCCACCAGACCCTGCAGCTCCGACACTTGGCGGCGCAGCGCCCCACGCTGATCGTCGATGGTGCGGCTGCCGCGCAGGACGATGCCCGACAGGAGCAGGAATGCCGCCAGGGTCGCGCCGGCCACGATCAGCCAGCTCGACCACAGGGCGGACGCCAGGGTGGCCTGGAAATCGTCGGCGATCTCATAGAACTCGGTGACCGCCACCACCTCGCCCGACCAGGGCTCGCGCACGGGATTGTAGATCTCCAGCAAGGGCAAGCGGGTAGCCTTCTCCTCGCGTTCATCATCATCGAATGTATTGAATTCAGCGACGACGTTGCCTTCGAAGGCGGAACGCAGATTGTCGCTCGGACCGAAGCGGCGGCCGATCAGGGCCGTCTCCTTGGCGTAGAGAACCGTCCCGTCGCGGCGCCAGAGTACGAACGATTCGAGGCGCTTACCAAGCGCGCCCTGGCCAAGCGTCTCGTCCAGCGCCTGCTTGACGGACTCGCTGAGCTCCTGCTCCTTGCGCAAGTCGGGAAGCAGCGGCGCAATCACGCTGTCGACATAGAGCGCCGTCGTGGCGGCCGAATTGCGGATGACGCCGTCCCGGATCTGCGCCGTCACCCAGGTGCCCACCACCAACATGACAGCCAGCAGGCCAAAGCCGCCGGCAATGACGAATTGCAGGGCAAGGGAAAGCTCGCTCCAGCGCCGCACCAGGTTTTGAAAACTGCGAATCATGAGCCCCTGACCGCCCTTCGAACCGACAGATTGGGCGATGGTAGTACTTTGAGCTTCCGGCTTGCCATTGCCAAGAGCTTCGTTTGGTCGAGGTCGCTTGACGTCCCGGCGCGCTTGGGAAACAACGTCCGCGACACACGCGGCGGGAGCCGCTTCGAGAGGGGACGGAGCGTTGAGTTTTTCAGGATTGCTGCAGCTCGGCTTTTCGACGGTCATTTTCCTGCTGGCGGCGACAGCCGCCAAGCAATGGGGCCTGGCGCCGAGCCTTGGCAAGATCGCGCTGACGCTGGCACTCTATTCGCTGGGCAATCTGATCATGCTGCGGCTGATCCGCGAATTCGGCATGTCGGTGTCGTTCAGCCTTTCCGCCGTCATCCAGCTGGTCTCGGTGAACGTCGTGGCACTGGTCTTCTTCGGCGAGCGCGTCAATGCGCTGCAGGCGACCGGGATCATGCTGGCGATCGCAGCGGTGGCGCTGATCACGCTCGGACCCTATCTGCAAGGCCGGCTGTAACGGGCGAATTGCCGATGAAGAACGCCGCGAACGCTTTGCTCAACCGGGTTGAATTCCCGGTGCTGCTGGCCGGCCTGGTCATCGCCGCCGGCCTGTGGGGATTCGAGGAGCTGATGGAGATGGCGCGCGCCACCACGCCGCACGCCTTCGATACCGAAATCCTGCTCGCCTTCCGCCAGGCGGGCCGCCCTGACAGCCCGGTCGGCCCGCTGTGGCTGCAAGGGGCGATGCGCGACATCACCAGCCTCGGCAGCGGCAGCGTGCTGGTGCTGATCGTGACGGCGGTCATCGTGTATCTCCTGCTTATCCGCAGGCCGGCGACCGCCCTTTTCATCTTCGTGGCGGTGGCCGGGGGGCAGGTATTGTCGAGCCTGCTGAAAGCCGGCATCGACCGGCCGCGCCCCGAACTCGTCTCGCATCTCGTCAACGAAACGACGCTGTCTTTTCCGAGCGGCCACGCCATGCTGTCGGCGGTGACCTATCTGACGCTCGGCGCGCTGGCGGCACGCTTCCTGCCCGGTCGAACGACGAAGATCTATGTGCTGTCGCTGGCGGTGCTGACGACGCTGCTGGTTGGCGTCAGCCGCATCTATCTTGGCGTCCACTGGCCATCGGACGTGCTTGCCGGCTGGTGCGCGGGCTTCGTCTGGGCGATGCTTTGCTGGCTCGCTGCCCGGGCGTGGCAGCGATGGCGTGGGCAGCACCCGGACGGCGAGACTGGAGACTAGATCAGCCGGTTGATCAGCCCGTGAAAGTATCTGAAAAAATGGTCAGTCAATGCGCCGCGCCTTACGTCCCAAACGTTCATACTAATGCTTGAAACATCACAATAATGGTATTATACCTCATTTCTGCAGACTCAGACGGGGATTCCGGCCGATGATCACTGCCGCGCAGATGCGTGCCGCAAGGGCGCTGGCCGGCATCGATCAGAAGACGCTCGCCGAGCGCGCCGGCGTTTCGCTTCCGACCATCCAGCGCATGGAGGCGAGCGATGGCGTGGTCAGGGGCGTGGTCGACACGCTGATGAAGGTCATCCAGGCTCTCGACGAGGCCGGGGTGGAGCTGATCGGCGAGAACCAGACCAGCGAGCGCGGCGGCCGGGGCGTGCGCCTCAAGCCTGCCGTGCCGCGGGGTCCCAAGGCTGAGCCGGCATAAAGTCGCGACGGCGACCGCCGACAGCCCTGCCGACGATCCCGCCGCCTTTCAGGGTGCGAAAGGCAGTCCATGGATCAGACGCAGCGGGCAGTGCATGAACCGGCCCACAGGTCGGTAAAGCCGACATTTTCCGAATTGTTCACACCGAAGCTGGTGACGGTCTGGCGCGAGGGCTACACCTTCGCCGACTTCAAGGCGGACGCCATTGCCGGGCTGACGGTCGCCATCGTCGCGCTGCCCTTGTCGATGGCGATCGCGATCGCTTCGGGGGTCGCTCCCGAGCGCGGCCTCTACACCTCGATCGTCGGCGGCTTCATCATTTCTGCGCTCGGCGGCAGCCGCTTCCAGATCGGCGGTCCGGCCGGCGCCTTCATTGTGCTGGTGGCAGCGACGGTTGCCCGCGTCGGCATCGATGGGCTGCTTTTGGCAACGATGATGGCAGGGGTCTTCCTGCTCGCCATCGGCTATCTTCGTCTCGGCACCTACATCAAATTCATTCCCTATCCGGTGACGGTCGGCTTCACCGCCGGCATCGCCGTCATCATCTTTTCAGGACAGATCGTCGAACTGTTCGGGCTGAAGCTTGCCGGCAAGGAGCCGGGACCGCTGGTGCCGAAGCTGATCGCGGTCGCCGAGGCGGCCGGCACCATCAACCCGGCGGCGACCTTGGTGGCGGTGTTGACCATCGTCACCATCGCCGGCCTGAAACGCTGGCGGCCGACATCGCCCGCAATGCTCATCGCCATCGGGCTGGCATCGCTGGTCGTGGCGCTTCTCTCGCTGCCCGCCGAGACGATCGGCACCCGCTTTGGCGGCATCCAGCGCAGCCTGCAAATGCCCGCTCTGCCACCGGTCAGCCTGGACAGGATGATTGACGTGCTGCCGGATGCCATCGCCTTCGCCTTGCTGGGCGCCATCGAATCGCTGCTGTCGGCGGTGGTCGCCGATGGAATGACGGGCCGACGGCATCGTTCCAACTGCGAACTGGTGGCGCAAGGCTTCGCCAACATCGCGTCCGCCCTGTTCGGCGGCATCTGCGCCACAGGCACCATCGCCCGCACGGCGACCAATGTGCGGGCCGGCGCCCACGGACCGGTTTCGGGCATCGTCCACTCAGCCATCCTGCTCGCTTTGATGCTGGTGGCGGCGCCGCTCGCCAGCTACATCCCGCTCGCCGCCCTTGCCGGCGTGCTGGCGGTCGTGTGCTGGAACATGTTCGAGAAACAGGCCTTCGCCACCTTGCTGCGTGCCTCACGCGGCGACGCGCTGGTGCTGATGGCGACCTTCCTGCTCGTCATCTTCCGCGATCTCACTGAAGGCATCGTCGTCGGCTTCGTGCTGGGGTCGATCCTGTTCATCGACCGCATGGCCAAATCGATTGCGGTCGAGGCCGATCAGCCGCTGGTGCAGGAGGATGTCGCCGACAGCACCAACGCCTACGATGCCAGCGAGGCGACCGACGCCGACACCGTGGTCTACCGCATCTCCGGCGCTTTCTTCTTCGGCGCCGCGTCGACCGTCGGCACCGTGCTCGACCGCATCGCCGACCAGCGCAAAAACTTCATCCTCGATTGCTCGGCCGTACCGTTCTTCGATTCGACGGCGGCCAACGTCATCGAGGGCGCCGCCCACAAGGCGAAACGCGCCGGCGTCCGCTTCATCATATCAGGTGCCGCGCCGCAGATCCGGCGTATGCTGATCAACCACGGCGTCAAGCGCCCGCTGGTGACCTATGCCGCCTCGATCAAGGATGCGCGGGCGCAGCTGAAAGGGAAGCTGGAGGCAGAGTAGAAATCGGGATTTGCCGGTCGGCGGGCCACACAGGTGTCCGCCGGTTGAACGCAAACGTTTTGGCCCTGGGTTGACTCACGCACGGCGCGACGTGAACGGCCGCTTTGCGCCCTCGTTTCCGCCATTCAGACTATCGTTGCAGCTTCCCGAAAGCTGACGGTCTGCTAAGCCAGCACTAAGGCCTCGAATGGGGTGGTAGCAGGTTACGCCGCCGGTCAGCCCGCTGCCCAACGATAATGGTCGCGTTGATGTCAATGCGAGCCCCAAATATCATGCAAGTACTCCTGGGCTATCCGCCCGGGTGGTCGTGCCACCGTGCGCGGCGATGAACATGGCGACGGCCGACCGGCAATAGGATTCGATTTCGTTGTCGTCCTCTGCTCTCGCCTCATCGAAGCGTGCGATAATCAGGAGATCGGATCCTTTGATAAGCGCGGCAAACAGGCGGGCGGACCGGAGAGGATCGGTCACGTTCAGAACCGCCTTCGCGTGCAACTGACGCAACAGGGCCTCGATTTGGGCGATGACATGGGCGGGGCCGGCTTCGTAATGGAGCTTGCTTAACGACTTTTGATTCGTCTTGTCGGCCATGATCATGGCTTCGACACTGCGGACGTCCGGGTTCAACAGCGTGCGAAGCAGGGATGATCCCACCACCATGAGCTGATCTTCGGCCGAACCGTCGACGCCTTCAAAAAGGGCCTGTGGTGCAAACTGATGGCAGCGGGCCGCGATGGCCGCGCTGAACAGCGCCTCCTTGTTCTCGAAGTGCCGATAGATGCTGAGCTTGGATATCTTCGCTCTCTGGGCGACCTTGTCCAATGTCGTCGCATGAAAACCCAATTCCTCAAAGAGTTCGCACGCGGCGTCGACTATCGTTTGGCCAAGCGCCTCATTGGCGGGCCGGCCGCGCCGGCCCTGGCTGTTTTCGGTCACGACAATTCCAGTCCTTGACAGTATCATAATTCTTGAATTACGATACCACGCAGTGTCAAAAATGTGCAAGCCAGGCCAAGCCATCCCTCATCCACACACGGAGCCCATCACCATGGATGACGTCATCATCATCGGCGGCAGCTTTGCCGGTCTCGCCGCCGCCCTGCAGCTCGGACGTGCCCGCCGCAAGGTCACCGTTCTCGATACCGGCCTGCCGCGCAACCGCTTCGCCGGCCACTCGCATGGTCTGCTCGGCCACGATCACAAGCCACCGCTGGACATCCTGGCCGAAGCGCGGAAGCAACTGGCGCGTTATCCCACGATCAGGCTGGTCAATGGCCGGGCCGACAGCATCTCCGGCACCATCGACGATTTCTCGGTCCTCACTGGCGATGGCGAACACCTTGGGGCGCGCCGCCTGATCCTGAGTTATGGCGTCGCCGACCAGATGCCGGATGTTCCGGGCTTTGCCGAAAGCTGGGGCACATCCATTGTGCCCTGCCCCTATTGCGATGGCTTTGAAGTCGCCGACCAGCATTGGGGCCTCGTCTGGTCCGGCCCGCCGTCGCACAATTATGTCAGGCTGTACCACGACTGGACCGAAACATTGACGGTCTTCGCCGATGGTCACGACATTTCACCCGATGTTCGGGCCGATCTGGCGCGCCGCAACATACCTGTCGTTGATGGCCGGATCGCCGAAATCGCCCATCATCGGGGCCATATCACCACCGTTAATCTCGAGAGCGGCCGCAATGCCGCGGTCGACATCCTGTTCGCGCATCCGCGCAACAAGCCGTCCGCAAGCCTGCATGAATTAGTGGGCCTCGCCACGGTCAATACGCCCCTCGGCATCGCCATCAAGGTCGATGAGCGCCGCGAAACCAGCACGCCCGGCATCTATGCTGCCGGCGATCTTGCGAACCCGGCCATGGCCTCGGTCACCACGGCAATATCGCAAGGCGCGACGGCGGGTATCTCCGCCCAGCAGTCGATGCTGGTTTGAGAACACAGATTCCCCTCTCCGCACCGGCCTCCCTACGTCGTCGCCACCGTCGGCTGCCCGACAATACCAGCCAGTCTGCTGCCGGCCCCAATTGAGCCGTCGGTACGCCCGCAACCCGATGTCCGCTTTCGATGCCTCTCCACTAGAAGCTGACGGACTGCTACCGGCCCAAAGGCGACATCAAAATATCTGCTTGGCAATGTACGCTATTGGCGCTTGGCGGGCCGATCCGGGCGACGTCGTTTACTAGCCACAATAAGAGTTCGAGTTGGCGATCCTCGCCGATGAACGACAGGGGCTGTTGGCGAACGTCTCAGAGATCGGCCCTGAGGCACCGATCATGGCTCTCAGTCGAGCTTCAGCGCAGCCACTTCGCCCTCGTTCATCAACGGCACATAGAGGATCGACTTGCCGTCGGTGCCGATGTCGGCGCTGCCCGGTTTGAAATGCGCCAACGCTTCCGGCGCGCCGCCGGCTTGATAGCGGTAGAGCGTGCCGGTCATGTAGGCGGTGGCGAAGATGGTGTCGCCGATGGCGATGACGCCATCGAGATCGGCGAATTTCTGCGCGCCCGGCAAGGGCGAAACCACCTTGCTGGCGATGTCGACCGACAGCAGCCCACCCGGCTCCGCCGTGCTGAAGTCGGACTTGATGTCCTTGCCCCAGGAGGCGACGATCAGCCTGTTGCCATCGGCGAAGACGCCGTTGGGCGAAGCCAGCATCGCATCCCTGGCGAACAGTTCCGGTTGTTCGCCGTCGATACGATAGATCGTGTCGGCCAGCATGTCGGTGACATAGATCTTGCCTGATTGGTCCGATGTCATGTCGTTCAGGAAAACAGCGTTCGGTACCGTGATGCTGGCGACGAGCTTGCCGCTGGCGAGGTCGACGACGCGAACCTTGGTGATGTCGGCGACATAGAGCTTGCCGCCCGCTATCGCCATTCCCTTGGGCGCGTCCATGCCGTCGGTCCAGTGCCGGGTGACCGTCCTGCCGTCCACGGACAGCACGCTGAGATAGCCGTTGCCGTCGGCGTCGCCGGGATTGCCGACGATATTGGAAACGATAAGGCGATTGTTGGCTGCGTCGAACAGTGCCGATTCCGGTTGTTCGAGGCCGGTGGCGCGCCAGAGTTCTCCAGCCTCGGCGGCAGGCGCGCCTGCGATGCCGATGACGGCGAGAAAGGCTGATGTGACGAGGGTGTTCATGGCTGCTCTCCTGTGATGACGGCGGAGAGCTATGATTTTCGATATTTTCAGGAAAGGTCGATAACCTCTAGTATCGAAAGTCGATACGAAACCCACGGCAAGAGGTGCATTCCATGAACGGCCTTATCTTCGGCGCGTTGAAGCGGACGCTGAAGGCGAAGGGCGTCACCTATCGCGAGCTTGCCGAACGCATGGGGGTTTCCGAGCCGACGGTGAAGCGCATCTTCCACGAGCGCAACTGCAAGCTCGACCGGCTGGTGGAGATCTGCGCTGCCGCCGGTGTCGAGCTGGAGAACGTGCTCGGCTCGATGAACCGGGGGCCAGGGCCGGTCAACCGCATCGCGCCGGAGATCGAACGCAGGCTCGCCGGCCGGCCGGCACTGCTGTTCATCTTCGTCATGCTGTCGGAAAAATTCACGCCCGAGGGCATCATGCGCTCGCAAGGCCTGAGCGAAGCCTCGATGTTCCTCTATCTGCGCGATCTCGAGGAGCTCGGCCTGATCGCGCTCGGCCGCGGGCTCACGGCGAGATTGCTTGTCGAGACGCCGATCCAGTGGAATTTCGAAGGGCCGCTGCGGCCGCTGTTCGAGATGACCAACAAGAACTTCATCGGCTGGGCGATCACCCATATCGACAGGGAAGCGACCTTCGTCAGCTTTAGCAGGCGGATGCGGCCGGAGACGGCGGAGATGGTGCGACGCGAGGCGCAGGACCTCGCCGATCGCGCCAAACTGCTGGCCCATCACGATCAGCACACGACGCCGGAAGACGGGCTGGTCGGCTACAAATGGACGTTTGCCTTTGGCGCGACGCCATTCCCGGCGATCATGCCGATCGGGCCGCACGCGCGAGATGCCGGTGCGAGAGCAACGGACCCGGCCGCCAAGACACGGCGGCCGCTGCCGGCCTGATCGGCCAATCGTCTCAGCATGATTGCATCTGGCGGCTGAGCTTGCCGCGCACGGCCCTGGCGGTGCCGATGGCCACCATTTTCGCCGCTGTCTTGCCGCCTGGGCCTGCCATGCGGCCGGCGATGCCGACCGCGCCATTGACCGCGCCCATCATCTTCATCTGCCCGGCCGTCTCGTTCATGCTGGCCCTGCAGTCCTGCATTTTCCTGGTCGCCTCGACTGCAGCCAGGGCCTCGCCAAGGCCCTCCGGCGAGTCCGGGCCGGGGGGCGCCGGCCCCCCGGGGGCGGGGGGGGGGGGGGCGGGGCGGGGGGGGCGGGGGGGGGGGGGGGCGCGGGGGGGGCGGGGGGGGGGGGGGGGGCGGCCGGGCCGGGAGGGGGGGGGG